>JBPYFF010000244.1:0-13433 GCA_051984455.1 Acidimicrobiales bacterium
CTCCGCGAGGACGACGGCGGCGTGTGGCGAGCCCGACCCTCCCTACCCAGCCCTGGCCCGACCTAGCCCTGCCGGATTACCGCTTGCGCGGCGGCGAGGCGTGCGATCGGGACGCGGAAGGGCGAGCACGACACGTAGTCGAGCCCGGCATCGTAGAAGAGGTCGATCGACTCCGGATCGCCACCATGCTCGCCGCAGATCCCGAGCTTCAAGTCGCTGCGGGTCGCTCGCCCGCGCTTGCACCCGATCCTGACCAGTTCACCCACGCCCGCTTTGTCGATCGTCTCGAACGGATTGCGCTTCAGGAGTCCCAGATCGAGATAGGCCGACATCATGCGGCCCTCGACGTCGTCCCGGCTGAACCCAAACGTCATCTGGGTGAGATCGTTGGTGCCGAAACTGAAGAAGTCGGCCTCCTCCGCGATTTCGTCGGCCCGAATGGCGGCGCGGGGCGTTTCAATCATGGTCCCGATGCTGACATCCGGCTTTCTTCGCATGCCTGCGGTAGCAGACGCGATCGCGTCCGAGACCCATGAGCGGGCCAGTCGCAACTCTTCCCGGGTGACGGTGAGCGGGATCATCACCTCGATGCGGGGCCGGCCCCCTGCCGCCATCCGGTCGGCGGCGGCCTCCATCAGCGCCCGCACCTGCATCGCGTAAAGGCCCGGCTTCACGACGCCGAGCCGGACCCCCCGGGTGCCGAGCATGGGATTGAACTCGTGCCACTGCTCGGCCGCAGCCAGCAACCGCTCCTCTTCGGCCGACAGGCCAGTGGTCGCCTGCTTCAACCGAAGCTCTTCAGTGGAGGGCAGGAACTCGTGCAGCGGAGGGTCGAGGAGCCGCACCGTGACCGGCAGGCCGTCCATGGCCTCGAGGATGGACACGAAGTCGGCCTTCTGGGCGACCCGCAACTCTTCCAGCGCGCCTCGTTCCTCCTCTTCGGACGAAGCCAGGATCATCCGCCGCACGATCGGCAGCCGGTCGTCGGCCAGGAACATGTGCTCGGTGCGGCACAGCCCGATCCCTTCGGCCCCGAACTGCCGGGCGTTGGCGGCATCGGGACCGGTGTCGGCGTTGGCCCGAACCGCCAACTTGCCTTTGCGAACCTGGTCGGCCCACTTCAGGATGGTCGTGAACTCCACCGGCGGCGATGCTGACGTCAGCTCGACCTCGCCCAGCACCACCTGCCCGGTCGTTCCGTCGATCGAGATGACGTCTCCCTGCTGGATCGTGGCCGCGCCTGCCACGAAGGAACGGCCGGCGATGCGGACCGTCTCGGCGCCGACCACTGCCGGCTTGCCCCACCCCCGCGCCACGACGGCTGCGTGGGAAACCAGACCACCCCGGGAGGTGAGGATGCCCTCGGAGACGATCATCCCGTGGACGTCTTCGGGTGAGGTCTCGGTGCGAACGAGGATCACTCGCTCGCCCCGTCCCGCCGCCTCGGCCGCATCGTCGGCGGAGAAGTAGGCCTGTCCGACCGCCGCGCCGGGCGAGGCCGCCAGGCCTTTGGCGATCACGTTCAGATTGGTGCCCGCGAACTGCGGGTGAAGGACCTGGTCGAGGTGGTCCGCCGTGACGCGGCCGATGGCTTCCTCGCGGGTGAGCCTCCAGCCCCGCTGCCTGGTCATGTCGACCGCCATCCGCAGGGCGGCCACACCGGTCCGCTTGCCAACCCGCGTCTGGAGCATCCACAGCTTGCCCTGCTCGATCGTGAACTCGGTGTCGCACATGTCCCGGTAGTGACGTTCCAGCCGGGCGAAGATGTCCATGAGTTCGCGGTAAATCTTGGGGAATCGGTCCTTCAAGGCGGCCAGCGGCAGGGTGTTGCGGATCCCGGCAACCACGTCTTCACCCTGAGCGTTGACCAGGAAGTCGCCGTAGGCACCCTGGGCGCCGGTGGCCGGATCGCGGGTAAACCCCACGCCGGTCCCGGAGTTGTCATCGCGGTTGCCGAACACCATGGCCTGGACGTTGACAGCGGTGCCGAGGTCATGAGGAATGCGTTCACGAACTCGATACGCGACCGCCCGGGGGCCGTTCCAGGACGCGAACACCGCCTCGATGGCGCCCCGCAACTGCTCTTCGGGATCGTCAGGGAACGAAGATCCGGTCTGGTCGCGGACAATCGCCTTGTACTCCTCCACCAGGTCCGCCAGCGCCGATGGCGGCACCTCGGCGTCGCCGCTGACGCCCACCTTGTCTTTCGTCCGTTCGAAGGGCTCGTCAAACGCGGCGCTGTCGATACCAAGCACGATGCGGCCGTACATCGCAACAAAGCGCCGGTAGGAGTCGTAGGCGAACCGCTCGTCGTCGGTCTGCGCGGCCAGACCCTTGACGGACTCGTCGTTCAACCCCAGATTGAGCACCGTGTCCATCATCCCGGGCATGGAGAACTGCGCACCCGACCTCACGCTCACCAGCAGCGGATCGCTCGGGTCGCCCAACCTCTTCCCCATCGACTTCTCCAGCCGAAGGAGGTGGCTCGAGACCTCGTCGGAGAGGCCCTCGGGCCACCCTCCGCTCATGTGGGCCCGGCAGGCATCGGTCGTGATGGTGAAGCCGTGGGGCACGGGAAGCCCGAGAACCGACGTCATCTCGGCCAGGTTTGCGCCCTTGCCGCCGAGAAGGGCTTTCATCTGCATGGGTGGCGTGCGGTGCCGGTGCTCAAAGTCGTAGACGTAACGCATCACCAAAAAGCCTACGTCGATGACGACCTCTCAGAGGCGGGCCTGGATCTCTTCCACCAGCTTCTCGATCGGGACCCGCACCTGCTCGGTCGAGTCACGGTCCCGGATCGTCACCGCCCGGTCCTCGAGGCTCTCGAAGTCGACGGTGACACACAGCGGCGTACCGATCTCGTCCTGACGCCGGTAGCGGCGACCGATTGACTGGGTTTCGTCGTAATCGCACATGGCCACTGGCTGGAGCAGGTGGAGAACCTCCCGGGCGGTCGGGACCAGCCGGTCGTTCCTCGACAGCGGAAGAACGGCCACCTGATACGGGGCGATCCTGGGATGGAGCCGCAGGACCACGCGCCGTTCACCGGCGACCTCGTCGACGTCGTAGCCGGCCAGCAGAAACGCCATCATGGTCCTCGTGGCACCCGCGGCCGGCTCGATCACGTACGGGAAGTACCGCTCGCCCGTTGCCGGATCGTAGAACTGGAGCTCGACACCGCTGGCCTGGGAATGCTGACGCAAATCGAAGTCGGTCCGGTTGGCGATCCCCTCGAGCTCGCCCCATCCCCATGGGAACCGGAACTCGACATCCGATGTCCCGGAGGAGTAGTGCGATAGCTCCTCGGGCTCGTGGGGGCGGAGCCGGAGCATCCCCGACGGGATCCCGAGTTCGGTGTACCAGCGGAGCCGCTCCTGGCACCAGTAGTCGAACCAGCTTCCGGCTTCGTCAGGAGGGACGAAATACTCGAGCTCCATCTGCTCGAATTCACGTGTTCGGAACACGAAGTTGCCGGGCGTGATCTCGTTTCGGAACGACTTGCCAACCTGCGCGATGCCGAAGGGGGGTCGTTTCCGGCTGGTCTGGAGGACATTCAAGAAATTCACGAAATGACCCTGCGCCGTCTCGGGCCGCAGATAGGCGACGCTGCTCTCGTCGTCGACCGGGCCGACGTAGGTCTTGAACATCAGGTTGAACGCCCTCGCGTCGGTGAGATCGGTCGAGTGGCAGTTGGGGCAGTGGATGAGCCCATCCTCGGTATCGGGAGCCAGCTCGTCATATCGCCACCGTTCCTTGCAGTTGCGACAGTCGACGAGGGGGTCGGTGAAGTTCTGGAGGTGACCGGACGCGGCCCAGATCCTGGGACTGGAAAGGATGGCGGCGTCCAGGCCGACCACGTCGTCCCGTAGCTGGACCATCGAGCGCCACCACGCCTCTTTGACGTTGCGAAGCATGAGGACGCCGAGCGGGCCGTAGTCATAGGTGGACCGAAAGCCGCCGTAGATCTCGGCCGAGGGAAAGACGAACCCGCGGCGCTTGCAGAGGTTGACGATCTCCTCCATGTCGGCGGCCATCCAGGACGAGGGTAGCGGCCACCGTTCGCGGCGACCGGGGTTAACCGAACTCGATAGCCCGCTGGGCCCGCAGGCGACGCTCGACGTGCTGCTCGAGCGAGCGTGTTGCCAGCCCGGCCACCTCCGCCGTAGCCGGGCCGGGCGGCTCCGAAAGCGCCTCGCCCAGGCGACCTCCGAGGATCCGCCTGATGAGCTCCAGGGCTTCCGGCCGCAGCGGCATCCCCTGGCGGCACTCGCGACACAGCGTGCCGCCTTCAACCAGGTCGAAGCTGACCAGCCCGCCGGGCGCCTCGGCCTCTTCGCGGCCGCAGCCGGCACACCGGTCGAGGATCGGAGCGGCACCCTCGAGACTGAGCAGTTTCCAGAAGAAGGCGGCGACGAGGAGCGAGGACCGCCGATCGGCGAGCGTCCCGAGCGCGCCGACCAGCATGCGCAAGAGAGCGGGGTTCGCCTCGCGCTCCTGGGCCACCTGGTCAACCGCTTCGAGCATGGCCATTGCGTCGGTCATCCGGGCCAGGTCCTCCCGAATGGGCCGGAAGGGATCGATGGTCTCGGCCTGGGTCACGATGTCGAGCTCTCTGCCCTCGTACATCAGCAGGCCGACATGGGTCGGGGGCTCAAGCCGGCCGCCGAAGCGGCTCCTGGTTTTACGGACGCCCTTCGCCACCGACCGCACCTTGCCGTGCCGAGAGGTCAAAAGGACCACGATCCGGTCTGCCTCGCCCAGTTTGTAGTGGCGAAGCACGACGCCGTCGTCACGATAGAGGCTCACGCGGGTGTCATCCCAGATCGCTGGTGCCGGCTCGAGTTCCGCCGAATCGACGGTCGCGCCGCTGAAATTCGCGCACTGCCTCTGCCAGGTGCTCCTTCCGGAAATCCGGCCACAGCACATCGGTGAAGACGAGCTCGCTGTAGGCGAGCTCCCAGATCATGAAGTTGGACAGGCGAAACTCACCCGAAGTGCGGATCACCAGATCAGGATCAGGCATGTCGGGTGAATACAACCGGGAGCGGAGAGCTCGCTCGTCGATCTTTCGGGCGGGAACGCCTTCGTTCACCAGGCGCTTGACGGCGTCGATGACCTCGGCCCGGCCGCCGTAGTTGAACGCCACGGTGAAGGTCATCTTGCGGTTGTGCCTGGTCATCGCCACTGACTCGTCCATGCGGTGAAGGACCCGGCGAGGCACCCGCCAGTCGCGCCGGCCGATGAAGCGGATCTGCACTCCCATCCGGTTGAGGTCATCCCGGCGGCGCAGCAGCAACTGGTCGGAGATCACCGAGAGAAGAAATCGGACCTCGTCGGGGGGCCGTCGCCAGTTCTCAGTTGAAAAGGCATAGACGGTGAACCACGAGATGCCGAGCTCGAGCGCCCCTTTGATGGCATCGAAGAGGGCCTCCTCTCCCGCCCGGTGGCCCTCGGTACGAGGAAGGCCCCGCTTTTGCGCCCAGCGACCGTTGCCGTCCATCACGCACGCCACGTGGACCGGCATACGATTCGGGTCGAGCCCTTCGAGGTCCACGCTCGCCACCGTATCGCTTGCCCGCGGCCGCCCCAGGGCAGCCCGTCAGCGCTGGTCGCGCACCGGGGCGAGGAAGTCGACCACCTCGTGGCGGTGCCGGGTTCGCCGCATGGGCGGCATGGCCGCCACCAGCTCCCAGCGATAGCTGGCCGACCCCAGCCGCGGGTCGAGGACGGCGACGACCCCGCGATCGGTGGTGGAACGGATCAGCCGGCCCGCTCCCTGGGCCAGCAGCGTGGCCGCTCGGGGCAGGTCGACAAGCCCAAAGGCCGCCCGGCCCAGCTGGTCGCGGCGAGCCTGTAGCAGAGGCTCATCTGGACGGGGAAAAGGAATGCGGTCGATCGCCACCAGGGAGAGCGCGGGCCCCGGCACATCAACGCCCTGCCAGAACCCCATCGTGGCAAACAGGCTGGATCGCTCCTCGCGCTGGAAGGCAGCGATAAGGGCCGGCTTGGGCAGGTCTGACTGGGTCAGGATGGGCCAGGCGACCGCCTGTCGCAGTGCGGCCGCGGCCGCTTCCATCGCCCGCCAGCTGGTGAAAAGGGCGAGTGTCCTGCCTCCCGCGGCCTTGATGAGCGCCTCCAGCTCGCGGTGCATGGCTTCTTCAAATCCCGGTGAGCGGGGATCGGGAAGATGGATGGCGCAGTACAGGAGGGCTTGATGCTGGTAGTCGAAGGGGCTGCCGACGTCCAGCGAGGTAAAAGAGCCGCCGGGCAGGCCGATGCGCTCCGCCAGCTTCGGTGGAATGGTCGCGCTGGTGAGGACCGCTGTCGGTCCCTCGTCGTCGGCCGGACGCTCCCAGAGCAGGTTCCTGAGCACCGGCCCAACCTCGATGGGCGCCACTTTGAGGACCACCCCCCGGGCCGGGCCTTCCACCCACGCGACGTGAGTGGCTGGAAGGGACAGCACGTAGTCGAGATCACCGGCCAGGTGGCCCGCAGCTTGCTGAGCTCTCGCCTTTCGAGCCGGGTCACCCTCGCTTTTTCGGAGAGCAGAACTGAACCGGCTGATCCGTTCGCGGGCCAGAGCCAGGAGACGACTCACCTCCTCATCGGGTGGGTGCGACAGCCGGTCACCCCGTCGCTCCTCGAGCGACGCCGTGAATGCGGACCCCGAGTCATCGACGGAGTCGAGCACCGCCGCGTCGGTGATGAGCGGCTTGGCCGTCCGAACGAGGGCGTGAAAACGGCCCGCGGTGATCTCGATACCGAGGCTGGAGGAGGCCACATCCTCCAGTTCGTGGGCCTCGTCGAAGATGACGACGTCGTGTGGGGGAAGGATGTTGCCGCCTGACGCCAGGTGGGTGGCGTAGAGGTGGGTGTTGACGATGATGACGTCGGCCTGGGCGGCACGATCCCGGGCGGCTTCGGCGAAGCAGACATCGCCCGCCGGGCAGCGGGCCTTTCCGGGACACTCCATCGCGCTCACGCTCACCATGCCCCACGCGCGGGGCCTGGGCTCGAAAGGAAGCTCACTCCGGTCGCCCGTCTCGGTGGTGACGGCCCACTCAAGCAGGCGACGTACCTCCCGTCCGAACGAGCCGAGGGCGGCACCGTCCTCACCCGGAGCATCGGCAGCAGCCGAGAGGTCGAGCTGATCACCTCCGCCCGCGACCTCAACCGCCCGCTGGCGACACAGGTAGTTGGACCGGCCCTTCAGGACCGCGAACACCACCGGAACGCCGAGATGGCCGGCCACGAGGGGGAGGTCCCTGGTCGCGAGCTGGTCCTGAAGCGCCTTGGTGGCGGTGGCGACCACCACTCTCGAACCCGACAAAAGGGCGGGGACCAGATAGGCCAGGCCCTTTCCCGTACCCGTGCCCGCCTGGACGATGAGGTGCCTGCGGTGGGTGATGGCCTCGTCGACGGCCTTCGCCATCTCCTGCTGGCCGGCACGGGCATCGCCGCCGCCCGGGAGGGCGCCGACCACCCGGCCGAGACCGGCGGAGACCACATCCGCTGCCACCCCGGCTAGTACCCGAGGCGCTCGAGCGCGGCCGGCCGGCGCTGCCAGTCCTTGTCCACCTTCACGAAGAGCTCGAGGTAGGCACCGGGAGGCAACTGAGCTCGTACTCGCGCCCCCGCTTCTCGCAGCACCGCGCCCCCCCGCCCGATCACGATGCCCTTTTGTGACTCGCGCTCAACCAGGATCTCAACCCGTATCCGGGGCCACTCCCATTCGGTCACCCGGCAGGCGACGGAGTGGGGCAGCTCTTCTTTGACCACCCCGAGCAATTGCTCTCGCACCAGCTCGGCGACCCAGAAGGCTTCGGGCACGTCGGTCACCATGTCGTCCGGGTACAGCGGCGGCCCATCGGGCAGCCGGTCGATGATGGCGTCAATCAGAGTGTCCACCCCTGCACCGGAGAGGGCCGACACAGGGAAATACTCCGCGAGGTTCAGCTCGCCCGCTGCGGCCAGCTGGGCGAGGGTCGAAGCCCGGGGCGCGATGTCGATCTTGTTCACCACACAGAGGCTGCCAGCCGGCACTCGCGCCGCAACCCAGCGATCGCCCTTTCCCAATGGGGCAGTGGCGTCGACGACGAACACCACCACGTCGACGTCACCGATCGCCGATATGGCCACGTCGTTGAGGCGAACCCCGAGCAGGGTGCGCGGCTTGTGGATCCCGGGGGTGTCGACGAAAACGGCCTGAGCGCCCGGCCGGTTCAGCACCCCCCGAACGGCGGTCCTGGTGGTCTGCGGCCGGTCGGAAACGATCGATACCTTCGTCCCGAGGATCCGGTTGAGCAAGGTCGACTTGCCGGCGTTGCACCGGCCGACCAGCGTGACGAGTCCCGCTTTCACGGTGTGATTCACGTCCGTTCGGACGAGCTGATTCACGTCCGCTTGGACCCTGCCGTTCACGTCCGTTCGGACGAACTGGTCGCCGGATCCGGCTCGGCAGAGGGCTCGGCCGCATCGGGCCGCGACTTCTTGGCCAGTCGCACCCGACCGATCCGCCGGCCCTGAACCCGCTCGGCGGTGAGCCGGTAGCCGTCGGTCTCAACCGCTTCGCCCTCGATCGGGACGTGACCAAGCAACCCGTAGACCAGGCCGCCGACGGTGTCCCAATCACCTTCCGGCAAACTGGCGCCCAGCAGGTCGTTGACCTCGTCAAGCGCCATCCGGGACGTCACCCGCACATCACCGCCCGGCAGGCGCTCGACCGGCGACTCGGCGACGTCATACTCGTCCTCGATTTCGCCGACCAGCTCCTCGATCACATCCTCGAGCGTCACCAGGCCGGCCGTGCCGCCATACTCGTCGACGACGATCGCCAGGTGAGACTTCCTGGCCTGCATCTCGCGCATGAGCTCCGACACCCGTTTCGTCTCGGGCACGAAGCTGGCGTCTCGCATGATCGTCGACACTGGATCGTCGGTGCGACCCTCCCGCTCGGCTTTGACCAGGTCCTTGACGAAGATCACGCCCAGGATGTCGTCGATCCCCTGGCCGTAGACCGGTATTCGACTGAATCCGGCCGCGATGGCGATTTCGATCACATCCGCGATCTTGGCGGTGGACTCGACCGCCACCATGTCCGGCCTCGGGACCATGACCTCACGGACCACCGTGTCGCCGAAGTCAATGATGGAATGAATCAGCGTGCGTTCTTCCCGCTCGATCACGTCCTCCTGAGCGGCCGCGTCGGCCATGGCCAGGAGTTCCTGTTCGGATACATAGGGTCCCTGCTTGATGCCCTTCCCGGGCAGGATGAAGTTCGAGATGGCGATCAGCCCGCTGCTGATCCAGCGGAGGGGCGGAAACCGCACCAGCGCACTCACCGCGGGTGCCGCGATGAGGGCGGCCCGCTCCGAATGCTGGACAGCCCACGTCTTCGGCATGGCTTCGGCGAAGACGAAGATCACGACCACTTCGAACGCGGTTGCAATGGCGACACCGATTGGTCCAAAGGCGTGCGCCGCCACGACGCCAACCAGCGTGGCGGCCACGGTGTTGCACAACAGCAGCAGGAACAGCACCGGGTTCAGCGTCCGCTCGGGGTGTTCCATGAGCCGCAGCAATGCGGTGGCGCCCCGTCTGCCTTGCTCTTCCAGGGCGACGGCCTTCACCCGGCTGGTCCTGGTCAGACCCGTCTCGGCCAGGGCAAGGAAGGCCGACAGCGCGATGAACACCGCCACCACAACCAGGAGCCAGGCGTCGCCCGTCGTGAACGACCCGCCGGACGAGTCGGTGGCCGCCTCGATCACGACGACGCCTCCGTGCTCGGGCCCGGCCCGGCGTGATTCTCCGAGACGCCCGGGGGTGAGACCGCTGACTCCGGGAGCGGGTCCCGGACATAGAACTTGGCCAGCAGCTGCTGCTCCCGCTGCTCCATGACCTCGGCGTCGGTGTCGACTTCGTGATCCATCCCGAGCAGATGCAGCACGCCGTGGACGACAAGCAGCGCAACCTCGTCGTCATAGTTGCCCTCGCGCTCGCAAGCGTTCCGAAACGCAACTGCGGGGCAGATCACCACGTCGCCGAGGAGGGTAGGCAGGTCGTCGGGCTCTCCGGTGAATCCCGGGCCGGTACCTCCGGAATCGGGCGACCGCCCTCCTTCCGTCGGTTCCTCGTCAATGGGAAAGGCAAGCACGTCGGTGGGACCCTCCCGGCGAAGGAAGCGCTTGTTGAGGTCCGCCATGGCCGGCTCGTCCACAAAGAGCATCGACAGCTCCGCGTCACCCCTGACGCCCTCTTCTGCCAGGACGGCTTCGGCCAGCTTCACCCACCGGATGGTGTCGACCGGCTGGTCCACCTGTTCGTCTGCGGCAAATACTTCGATGGTCACGGCCGTCGGTTGCCGGTCTAGTCGCGCCGTCCGCGGGCGGCCACCGATGGTGCATCCATGGCCGCCGCCTCGTAGGCGCTCACGATGTCCTGGACGATCCGGTGGCGTACGACGTCCCGGCGGCCGAGATGCACGAATGCCAGTCCGTCGATGCCGGTGAACATCTCCTCCAGCCCGGCCAGTCCTGAGCGGCCGCCGGGCAGGTCGATCTGCGTATCGTCCCCGGTGACCACCACCCTCGAACCAAAACCGATCCGGGTGAGGAACATCTTCATCTGCTCGGGGGTGGTGTTCTGTGCTTCGTCGAGGATGATGAAGCTGTTGTTGAGCGTGCGACCTCGCATGTACGCGAGCGGAGCAACCTCCACCGTGCCGGCCTCAAGCAGCCGGCGAGCCCCTTCGGTACCGAGCATGTCGTAGAGCGCATCGTAGAGCGGCCGGAGGTACGGATCGATCTTTGCCATGAGGTCGCCGGGCAGGAAGCCGAGCCGCTCACCCGCTTCGACGGCCGGGCGGGTGAGGAGAATCCGGTCGACCTGCTTGGTCTGCAACGCCTGCACAGCCAGGGCGACGGCGAGATAGCTCTTGCCCGTCCCGGCTGGCCCGATGGAAAAGGTGATGACGTTGTCCCGTATGGCGTCGACGTAGCGCTTCTGACCGCTGGTCTTGGGACGCACGGACCGCCCCCGGGCCGAGCGAAGGACCTCCGCGGTCAGCACCTCGGATGGCCGCTCATCCGCCCGCACCATGTCAATCGTGCGGTTGACGACTTGCGCGTCGACAGAATGGCCCCGCTCGAGGAGCAGTCGCAGCTCTTCGACCGTCCGCTCCGCCATGGCGGCGTCCTCACCCCGGGCCCCGTCGATGGTGAACTCGTTGCCACGAGCGACGATCCGGGCGCCGGGGAACGCGTCTTCCACCAAGCGGAGGTTCTCGTTGAGAGGGCCAACGAGCCGGGCCATCAGGTGGTTGGGGACGGTAACGGTACTTGAGGTCGACACGAGCTTCAGCCCACCAGGCTACCGCTCGGTCCACCGAGGCACCGGACTACGGTCGGCACGGTGGCCCAACCTGATCCGATCGACGGTCTGCTCGAGGAGCTGCGGCGCTGGGCCGCCGATGAAGACGCTGCCCGGGTGGCCCGTTCTCGCACCCGCGCCCGCTGGCTGCGCCAGCAAGCGGCCGAGTCGGCCACACTCGCCGGCGTCCTGCTCGACCTGGCCGAGCGTCGGGCAGTGGTGACCGTTGAGACGTCGGGCCGGTCCCACACCGGCCGCCTGGCCGCGGTGTCGACCGGGCTGTGCGTCCTGGAGGAGATCGATGGAGAGGACCACCACCTGGCGCTGATCGCGCTCGGGGCGGTCACGATGGTCGTCCCGCCCATCGAAGCCCTTGGTGATCGAGTGCCCGACCTGCAGCTGGACATTGCCGGGGCCCTGGCCGGACTGGCCGGCGACCGGCCCACGATCTGTCTTGAGCTCAAGAGTGGAAAAAGGGTGACCGGAGTGCTCGAGACCGTTGGCGTTGACCTTGTCACCCTGCGCGTCGATGACGCCGGCGCGATACGGCAGCTGGCCATCAACGCCATCTCCGCCTGTCTGCTGTGACCCCCGCCGCCGCGCCGTGTGGTTCAGGGCTTGGCGTCTGATGACGAGGACTTCGGCTCGGGATAGAGATGCTCGAGGCTGCCCGGCGCGATGCGCATGCGGTCGATGAAGGCGTCGATGTCGGCGGCCTGAAGACGAATCACCCGTCCCATCTTGTAGGCGGGCAGCTGCCCCTCGTCGATGAAGCGGTAGAGCGTGCGCAACGTGACCCCGAGTCGCTCGCACGCCTCACGCGTCCCCATCCACTGAATCGATTCGTTCACGAGTCCACTCTAGCAGACCTCAAGCCAAACGAGTGATGTTTCGATAGCTTTCATGACCGATTTTCAGTTGGCATGGAGAGATGCGAATGACGATGGGTCGCTACGTCCTTCTGCTTCTTGCCTCTCCTGGTGCCGCGTGGGTCGAGACGCTCCAGCGGCGACTGGCGGCCACAGCCTGGCCGGCCGAACTGATCCCCTGCGCGCCCCCACACGAGGCGTGCGCCCGGCTGACCTCGGGCCGAAAACACTCCGCGCTGATCCTCCCCGCCGGCGCTCCCCTCGATCCCGATGTGGCCGGTGCGGCAAAGGCAGCCGGCGCCCCGGTCATCGCCTTCCGACCCGACGCCGGACAGCCGGACCTGGGTTATGTCCGGCCCATCCCGTGGGGCGACCAGCTCCCCCCGTGGCTGGGCCGGCTTCTCGGCACCGCGACCATGCCGCTCTGCCGCCACGCACAGGTGGTCGGAGTGTGCGGCCCGGGAGGAACCGGCGCCTCCGTCGTGGCCATGGCGACGGCCCAGGCGCTTGCCCCGGCCAACGACCTCGTCCTGGCCGACTTCGCCCGCCGGTCCGATCAGGGGCTGCTTCATCACGTTCCTCCCGGTGCGGCCGGATTGCTCGACCTCGTCGCCCGCCTCCGCGGCCGCTTCGTCTCGAGCAGCGAGGTTCGGGCCGGCACGGTGGCGCTCGACGGCATGTCCTACCGGCTGCTCCCGGGGCCCTGGCGATCCCGCCACTGGACGGCGGTCCATTCCGGGACGTTTGACAGGGCCTTTCAAGCCCTTCGAACCGCGTTCGCTCTGGTCGTCGCGGACATCACCGCCGACTTCGACGGCGAGGCGGAAACCGGGTCGCTCGAGGTCGAGGAGCGCAACCACCCGGCCCGCCGGGTGGCCCTCACCGCCGACCTGATTGTTCTGGTCGGCGGGGCCGGCCGCACCGCTCGCCACGCGACCGCCGACACCCACGAGCGGCTGATGGCGCTCGGGGTCGAGAGCGCCCGAATCCTCACCTGCACCAACCGCGTTTCGACCGCCGCCGACGAAGACCTGATGCTCCCCGACGTGGGTCTGATGAAGGATGCAGCGCTGCCGGTCAGCGTTGTTGTGCCGCTGCAGCAGGCGGCGACGGCCGCGCTCCGAAGGTTGCCGCCGAACCGCCCGGCCGCCGGGTGGGGAGTCGTTGGGCCCGGAACACTCGGCCTTCGAGGAGAGC
>JBPYFF010000245.1:0-2887 GCA_051984455.1 Acidimicrobiales bacterium
CCCGCCAAATGCCTGGGCCTTTCCCGGGCGCCATGGCGCACGGTGTCTGCTGGGATGGAAGGGAGGGGGCCTCCATGAGGCGCTCCACCCGATGGCTGGTGAGGGGCGCCTTCCTGGCGGTCTTCATCGTGGCGGCGACCATGGCGATCGTGCTCCCAGCCGCCACGCCGGGTAGAGGCACGAGCACATCAGGCAGCGACGAGCGAATTGTCAGCTACAACGCGCAGATTGCCATACAGCACGACGGGTCGATCCGGGTCACCGAGGAGATCATCTATGATTTCGGCGCAGATCAGCGACACGGCATCTTCCGGGTAATCCCCACCCGGGTCCGGTACAACGGCCGTTATGACCGGGTCTACCCGATTGACGTCCGGTCGGTCCAGGCAGGCACCCCGTACCCCGGATATTCGGTCCACAGCAGCGGCTCTTCGCTCAGTATCAAGATTGGCAACCCGGACCTGACCGTCACCGGCGCACACTCGTACACGATCACGTACTTGGTCCGCCGCAGCCTGAACGCGTTCGCCGACCACGACGAGCTCTACTGGAACGCGCTCGGGAACCAGTGGGGCGTGCCCGTCAACCGGGCGACGGTACGGGTCAGCGCGCCGGGACCGGTGAGCCGCGCCGCCTGCTTTGCCGGGCCGGCGGGCTCGACCAGCAGGTGCCAGCATGCCGCCATCACGAATGGGGTCGCCAGCTTTGCCCAGCACGGGCTCGGGCCGCACCAGGGCCTGACCGTCGTGGTGGCCATCCCCAAGGGCGTCGTCGCCTCACCCGGCCCGCTGCTCCGGGAGCGGTGGAGCCTGCAGCGCGCCTTCGCGGTGACACCGGTGTCGGCGGGCGCCGCCGGCGGGCTCTTTGCGATCGTGGCGATTCTCGGGGCCGTGATGCTGGCCAGAGGCCGGGACCGCCAGTACGCCGGGTCCGTTTCCCGTGTCGTAGCGGGCAGGCCGGTGCAGGACGAAAAGGCGATACCGCTGTCCGGCGACGGCAACGGCCCGCCCCCGGTGCAGTCCGCACCGCCACCGGATGTCCGCCCGGGGCATACCGGGACGCTGCTCACGGACAGAGCCACCCCCCGCGACGTCACGGCCACGGTCGTCGACCTGGCCGTGCGCGGGTACCTGACGATAGAGGAGACGGCACGGACCACCGAGATGCGGCGGGACTGGCGGCTGGTCCGGCTCAAGAAGAAGGGCGACTTGCTGGATTACGAGCAGTTGCTGCTCGACGCCCTGTTCGCCGGCGCCGGGAGTCGCCATGGTGCGCGGTCAACCCTGATGTCCGAGCTCGGCAGCGCCTTCACCGGCTCACTCAAGGAGGCCGAGGGAGCCCTCGCTACCGATATGACCGAGCGGGGCTGGTTCACCAGCCGCCCCGACGTGGTCCGGCTCAAGTGGATCATCATCGGCGGGCTGGTGCTCGTGGCCGGGCTGGCGGCGACGATCGCGGCGGCCGCTTTCACCCACTACGGGCTCGTCCCGGTGCCGCTCGCCCTGGCCGGGCTGGCCCTGATCATTTTTGCCCGCTGGATGCCGGTGCGGACCGCGAAGGGGACCGAAGTGGCCCAGAAGCTGGAGGGTTTCCGCAGGTACATCACGACCACGGCGGGCGGCCAGGCGCATCACGCCGGGCAGGCTCATCCTGCGGACCAGGGCCATCCTGGCGGGCCGGACGTGCTCGACGCCTACCTGCCCTACGCGATCGCCTTCGGATGCACCAAGGAATGGGCGGACGCGACCGCGGCCATGACCGACGGGGACCGGGTGCCGTCGTGGTACCGGGGCGCCGGGCAGGCCTCGGCGGGCGACCTGGCCGTGCTGTCGGGGTCGGCCTACTACTTCTCGTCCATGCACCACTTCGCCGCCAGCACGAGCACCTGGCTCGCTCATCAGACGTCCGGGCGCAGGGGCGGCTTCCTCGGCGGCGGCTCCGGCAGCGGGTTCTCCGGCGGCTTCTCCGGCGGTGGTGGGGGCGGGGGCGGCGGCGGATCATGGTGAACGCGAGGTACCACCGCCGCCGCCGTTGATCCACGGCTGGCCGGCCGGTCTGACACGATCGGACCGTGGATGCTGCCCCCGAAACTGAGCACCGGCCGGGCCAGCCCCGCTCGGATCGCGACGCCGCCTTCCTCAATCGTTTCAACGCCTGGATGCGGCTGCCGATCCTCGTGTCGGCCATCTTGCCGCTTCTCGTCGTGCCGCAGTCCAACGGCTGGGTCGGTGCCGTGATCGGCATCGTCACCTGGCTGGTGTTCGTGGTCGACTACGTGGTGCACGTCCGGCATCTCGAGCACTACGGGCGTACCGGATTCGGCCGATTCGACCTGTTCGTGGTGATCGTCACCGCCCCGTGGTTCCTGCTCCCGGGCGCCCAGGCAGTCCAGTTCGCGGTCCTGCTCCGGCTGGCCCGCCTCGCCCGTGTGGTGATGGCGACCAAAGGGGCACGCCGCCTCTTCGAACGGCTGGGCCGGGTCGCCGCGCTGGCGGCCGGGGTCGTCGTCGTCGGCTCCCTGGTCGCCTACCACGCCGAGCACCCGACCAACGCCGGGTTCGCCACGGTCGGCGACGCCTTCTGGTGGGGCATCGTCACCCTGACCACCGTCGGCTACGGGGACATCGTGCCCAAGACCGAGACCGGGCGCTATGCGGCGGTCACCATCATGGTCACCGGGATCGCCGTCCTGGGCACGCTCGCCGGCTCCCTGGCGGGCTTCTTCCGGCTCGATAACGGCGACACCGCCGAGGAGCCATCAGCCAGCGAGCCAGCAACGACCGCGGCCATGCCTAACGATGCTGCGCTCGCGGCCCTGACTACCGAGCTGACCGCCCTCCGCCGCCAGGTGGAAGTCCTCACCGAGCGGCTGGCCGAGGCTCCCCAT
>JBPYFF010000246.1:0-2584 GCA_051984455.1 Acidimicrobiales bacterium
TCGTCGTGCTCGGGAATCGATTTCCGATGATCGGGTCCCACAAGGTGCTGGCCGCGTACGCCTGCCTGGCGCCCCGCATCATCACCGGCCGCTTCGATCCCACCTGTCAGCGGGCGGTCTGGCCCTCCACCGGCAACTACGCACGGGGCGGGGTGGCCATCTCGCGCATCATGGGTTGCCGGGGTATCGCTGTCCTGCCCGAACATATGAGCAGGGCCCGGTTTGAGTGGCTCGAGCGGTGGGTCGTCGCTCCCGCCGACATCCTCAGGACTCCCGGCTCGGAGAGCAACGTCAAGGAGATCTACGACGCCTGTGCCGAACTGGCACAAGACCCGAGCAACGTGATCATCAACCAGTTCTCGGAGTTCGGTAACCACCTGGCCCACTGGCTGGTGACGGGGGCAGCACTGGAACGCGTCTCCGGCTCGCTGCCGGCTGCCTGCCGTCCGGCCGCCTTCGTCTCCGCGACGGGCTCGGCCGGCACGCTCGGCGCTGGCGACTACCTCAAAGATCGCGGCGGCGTCCGGATCGTCGCGGTCGAGGCACTGGAGTGCCCGACCATGCTCTACAACGGGTTCGGGGAGCACAACATCCAGGGCATCGGTGACAAGCACATTCCCTTCATCCACAACGTCACCAATACCGACATCGTCACCGCGGTCTCGGACCGCAGCACGGACGCCCTCGACGTGTTGTTCAACACGCCGGCCGGCCGTTCCTATCTGGTCGATCGAGCCGGCGTCCCCGCCGAGGTCGTCAGCCGTCTCGGGGACCTCGGGCTGTCCAGCATTTGCAATGTGGTCGCTTCCATCAAGGTGGCCAAGCGCCTGGGGCTCGGCCCCGAGGACGCAATCCTGACCGTCGCCACCGACGGCTCGGTGCTCTACGACCGCGAGCGAGAAGCCCGGCTGGCATCGACCTGGCCGGCCGGCTTCGACCAGAGCGCGGCGGCACGAGTGTTCGGGGAGCACCTGGCCGCCATCACCGACGACCACCTGCTGGAGCTCTCGGAGGCGGACCGGAACCGCATCTTCAATCTCGGCTATTTCACCTGGGTAGAGCAGCAGGGCGTCGATTTGGCTGACTTCGAAGCTCGCCGGGATCAGCGGTTCTGGCGAGCCCCCCGTGACCTCCTCCCCGAGTGGGACGAGCGGATCACGGAGTTCAACCGCCGGACCGGGGCACGGCCGTCGCCATGATGCGCTGCACCGGCTGCGGCCGGGTTATGCCGCTCGGGCCGGGTGGTCCCTGGGCCTGCCCGGGGCGTGATTCAGGCGATGACCTCGATCACGTGCTGGTACCGGAACTGTCCCGGGCGGGGGTGATCTTTCCGACGTCCGGCAGCGACAACCCCTTCGTCCGTTACCGGGAACTGCTGGTCTCCTACCAGCCAGAGCTGAAGCCGGACGACGAGTTCGTCCGGGTCGTGGAGTCGCTGGACGACGCCGTCGCCGCCGTCGACGGCCGGAGATTTCGCATCACACCCCTCCGTCGGTCGGATCGCCTCGGCTGCTGGGTCAAGGACGAGACGGGCAACGTCGCCGGATCCCACAAGGGCCGCCACCTGATGGGCTTGCTGCTGCACCTCATGGTCACAGGCCCGGCGGGCGCTCCACGCGCTCCACTCGCTCCACTCGCCATTGCCAGTTGCGGCAACGCCGCCCTCGCTGCCGCCGTGATCGCCAAAGCGGCCGGGCGGGAACTGCTTGTGTTCGTGCCGGCATGGGCAGACCCCGCGGTTGTCGACTGGCTGCGCGGTCTTGGTGCGGTGGTCACCCCCTGCCCGCGTGTCGAGGGCCAGACCGGTGATCCGTCGTATTTCCAGTTCCGTCGAGCGGTGGCGGCCGGCGCCGTGCCGTTTGGCTGCCAGGGCTGCGATAACGGTCTCACCGTCGACGGAGGTTCGACCATCGGCTGGGAGCTGGCCGCGCAGATGGCTTCCGCCAGGATCCAGCCGGACCGGGTTGTGGTCCAGGTCGGCGGTGGCGCCCTCGCCAGTGCGGTCCTGCGTGGGCTGGAGGACGGAGTGAAGCTCGGTGCGCTTGACCGGATGCCGGTCCTGCATGCCGTCCAGACCGACGGGGCCTGGCCGCTCGTCCGTGCCTACGAAGAGGTGGCAAAGCGAATTGCCGGCGGGACTCCGCCCGATGAGGTCCTCGCTCATGCCGCCACCCACCGCAGCCAGTACATGTGGCCGTGGGAAGGGGAACCGGCCAGCATCGCCACTGGCATCATCGATGACGAGACCTACGACTGGCTGGCTGTGGTGCGGGGCCTGGTCGTTACCGGGGGTTCGCCGGTCGTCGTGGACGACGCCACTCTTCGGGCCGCCAACCACCTTGGCCGTGAGGTGACGGGCATCCCCGTCAGTTACACCGGTTCGGCCGGCCTGGCCGGGCTCCTCGAGCTCAGGCGGCGAGGGGTCATCCCGCCTGGCGAGCAGGTCGTCGTGCTCTTCACCGGCTGACCCCGCGTTCTCGGAAGAGTTACCCACATCTCGTGTCGGTAAGTCTTCCGAGAACGCGCGGCATAGAGATGGGGGTGGCATCCAGGCACGCAAGCGAGTCGGTCAACCGGTGGTTCG
>JBPYFF010000247.1:0-2864 GCA_051984455.1 Acidimicrobiales bacterium
ATGCCGATGGCCACACCGGCTGAGCCGACGATGCCACCGGTCACTGACACCATGCGGCCGTGCCGCTCCAGCACGATGACAAGTGCGAGGGCCATCATCCATTTGAGGTCCATGACGCCGACCACCAGAAGGACGGACATCAGTGCACCGCAGGCTCCGACGCACGACAGCCCGTCGGCGATGCCCGCCGTGAGCGGGGTCGCCAGCGGGCCACCGGCGCCTGACCGCCCACTTGGCCTACGTCGACAAGCGCGCAGGCAAGCTGCCTTCCAGGGCGTGAACTGATAGAGCCCAATGAGAATGAAGGCCACACCGCCCGCCCGGTCGATCCAGATATCCGGGCCGCTCAAGTGTCTCATCGCCGTCAGCGCTGCGAACGTCGCCGCCCCCAGGCATGCCCACACGCCGAGGTAGCCGGCGAGGAAGACCACTCCCGACAACGCCTGGCCCGCCTGGCTGGAATCCGGACGTTGCCGCACGACGGTCGGGGCCACGACGGGAACCATCATGGCCCCCATCATGGTCACCCACGTGCCCACGAACGGGATGGCTCCGGTGGTGAACGGCATGGCCCGGCCGATCTGGGCCAGCCCCTGGACCATGGACGACATTGATCCTGCCTGCCGATCGGTTTCCCACCACGCCACCGCGACGAGCGCCATGAGAACGCCGGCTTCGACGACGGTCGCCCGGTGACCCGGGGCACCGGCCAGCGGTGCGCCGCCGACTTCGGTCGAAGCGGCGAGGCTCACCGGGTCGCGGTCGCCGGCTCGTACTCGTCGTGACGGCGGAGCCAGGCGATCGCGACGGGAAGGTCGTCCTCGTCGCGTCCCCTGGGCGCACGGTCGAGCAGCTGGTTGCCCCCGTTGAACCCATCGAGGCCGCGGGCGTAGCACGAATAGGTGTGATAGACGTCGCCTCCATCGAGCGAGAACGCGCTCAACCCGGGCATCTCCGGGGCGAAGGCGTCATGGGTGAAGTTGTATCGAGCGCCGCCGGCACGGTCGGCGATGCCCCTTGGCATCTCGGGCTGGGATGCTCCGGCGGAGCTGCCCCGGACGGAGACGCCGAAGTCGTAGTTGAAATCGCTGCGGCCGGTCGAGACCCACCGGAAGCTCCAACCCATGCGCCGCCTGTAGGCCTCCAGCCGCTCGATTGACGCCCGGGACGCGCAGACCATGGTGACGTCGCGGTGGTTGAGGTGGACGATGGCGTTGTCAAAGTTGTCAGCCCAGTACGAGCAGACGGGGCAGCCTTCGTTCCATTCCGGCCCGAACATGAAGTGATAAACGAGGAGCTGTGAACGGCCGTCGAACATGTCGGTGAGCCTCTTTTCGCCATCCACCGTGTCGAAGACATAGTTCTTTTCCACCCGTACCCAGGGCAGTTCGCGGCGTTGCCGGGCCAGCTCGTCGCCACGACGGGTGTACTCCTTTTCCGCTGCCAGCAACGCCAGGCGAGCCTGGAGGTGCTCCTCCGGACTACCGACAACATGGGATGTCATGGTGGACTCTCCTTCTCATTCCGCCCGGGCTGAGCGGACCGCTGGTTGGGTCGACACCGCGTGCGGAAAAAACTGGGCGGTATCGCCGCCCAGTTTTCGAACCGGGCGGTGTCCATATGAGTGGTCGCTCCAGGAAGGACGAGAATGGGATGCTGGCATGGTGGACACGGACCTGATCGGCCAGGCCAAGGCAGGGGACGGCGAGGCGTTCCGGCGGCTGACCGATCCTTACCGGCGGGAGCTGCAGGTTCACTGTTACCGGATGCTGGGGTCGCTTCAGGATTCCGAGGACGCGTTGCAGGACACGCTCCTTGCCGCCTGGCAAGGGCTCGGTCGCTTCGAGGAACGGGCGTCGATTCGGACCTGGCTCTACCGGATCGCGACCAACCGGTGCCTGAACACGTTGCGGTCGACTAGCCGGAGGCCCCGGACGGCTTGGCCCGTGCCCGACGTCGAGCCCATTGAGCCCAGCCGGCTCGGCGAGGTCGCGTGGCTTGAGCCGTATCCCGACGCACTCCTCGAAGGGCTGCCTGACCAGCCGCCCGGGCCGGAGGCCAGATATGAAACGAGCGAAGCGATCTCCCTGGCCTTCGTCACCGCCCTCCAGCTCCTTCCGGCCCGGCAACGGGCGGTGCTGGTCCTGCGTGATGTTCTCGGCTTCCGTTCCGCCGAGGTGGCCGAGACGCTGCAGACAACGGTGGACTCAGTGACCAGTGCCTTGAAGCGCGCTCGGGCCACGGTCGCAGGCGGTGACGTGCCCACCCATGAGCCTTCCCCGGCACCGAATTCCCTCGCCGAGGCGGACGTCGTTGCCCGCCTCACCCGAGCGTACGAGACAGGCGATGTCGACGGTCTGGTTTCATTGCTGACCGACGACGTCGTCGTGGCCATGCCGCCTCTTCCCCTCGAATACCAGGGACTCGATCTGGCCCGGCGATTCCACGCATCGGTCGTCTTCCGGCAGGGCCGGACCTACCGCCTCGTGCCCACGCGGGCCAATGGCCAGCCCGCCTTCGGTGCATACGTGCGTGACGCCGCGGGGGGCCCGAGCCATGCGCTCGGGCTGCTCGCGTTCACCCTGGCAGGCGACCGGATCTCTGCCATCACCCGCTTCGACACCGCGATGCTGCCTCTTTTCGGGCTGCCGCGGACGCTGCCTGCCTGACAGCGTTAGGCGCGGGTCAACTGGTTGGCCAGGCCGGCCTGCCCGATCGCGGTCCGCAGTTGCGCCTTGGCCGCCTCGGGCAGGATGCCCTGTGGCGGCCACGCAAATGTGTTCCGGAACGTAGGGCTGATTCACCGAAGCCGCAACCGCACGTGGACATCGGTGGCCCTCCTTATTGGGATCACCTCGGGTCGA
>JBPYFF010000248.1:0-2197 GCA_051984455.1 Acidimicrobiales bacterium
GGGCCTCTTCGACCAGGCCGAGGCGGACTTCGGGCCAGTTGAGATCCTGGTCAACAACGCCAGCGGCTGGCGATCCGATACCTTCACCGTCGCCACCACTGACTCGCTAGGCCGGCACACCGCTCGGGTCGGGGGGTCGACGTTCGATCAGGTCTTCGCCATTGACGCCCGGGCGGCTGCTCTTTTGATGAGTGAGTTTTCGCGACGGCACATCCAGCGCGGCGCGACCTGGGGCCGGATCATCGGCCTGACTTCCGGGGGTCCGGGCGGCTTTCCCGGCGAGGTGTCCTACGGGGCCGCCAAGGCGGCGCAGGAGAACTTCACCATGGCCGCGGCACGAGAGTTGGCGGCATTCGGCGTCACCGCGAACATCGTCCACCCGCCCGTCACCGATACGGGGTGGGTGACTGACGCAGTGCGGGACGTGGTACGGAGAAGTGACGACCATGTCCATATCGCTATGCCCGAGGACGTCGCGGCGGTCCTTGCTTACCTCGTGTCGGATCTCGGCGAACTCATCAGTGCCAACGTCGTGAGGCTTCGGTAGTGAAGACAGTCTGAGGCGGTCACGCCTTCTCGCCGGCAGGAGATAGCCATTCGGCCAGCTCGACAACCACGTTGCTCGGACCGTTGAGGAACACAAGCTTCCGGTCCTGGAAGACCATGGGCTCATTGCGTGGCTTCACCCCCGCCTCGGCCAGGGCATCCAGGACCGAGTCGAGGTTCGGGACCCGGAAGCAGACGTGGTTGAATCCGGTCCGCAGGAGATTGCCCGATCCGCCATCGACGGCAACCGGCGGCCGGTGGTAACGGAGGAGCTGGACCTCCTGACGGGGTTGAGCCTCGGGGATCACCAGCGTGACATGGTCAGCCTCCAGGCCCGAGGCGCCCATGTACTCATCCATCGCCTCACCAGAGATCACGACCGACCTTGCCAGCTCGAACCCGAGTAAGCCGAAGAACCGGATCGCCTCCTCAAGATCGGTCACCGCCAATGTCACGTGGTCGAAGTTTGAAATCACGTGCACCTCCGATCGGGTCAGCCCCGCTTGCTCCTGCTCGTTGCCGAAATAGGCTACCGGCATCATGAAGTCCTGGCATGGGTGTGGGCCAGATGCCGGAGGGTGATCCTCCGTCCGGGCCGGTCGTCGTCCTGAAGGTCGACGATGGTGTTGCTATGGTCACGCTCAACCGTCCGAACGACCTGAACATGTTTTCCGGTCCGATGGGCTCGCTGTTGTCGGCCGCCTATCGCGAATGCGACGAGCGCGACGACGTCCGGGTCGTCGTCGTAACCGGTGCCGGGCGGGCGTTCTGTGGGGGAGCTGACATGCGTCCAGGGTCGGCGAGCTTCGGGCCGGCACGGCGCGGATTCTCCGCCCAGCCGATCGATCCTCCGGCATGGGCGGTGCGCAAGCCCGTCATCGCCGCAATCAACGGTCACGCAATCGGTATCGGCTTGACCCTTGCCATGCAGTGCGACGTGCGTATCGTGTCGCTCGACGCCAAGCTCGCCATCCCCCAGGCCCGGCGAGGAGTGCTCGGCGACGCCGGATCGCACTGGACGGTCCGCCACGCCGCGTCCCGGGCGGTCGCGGCCGACGTTCTCTTAACCGGCCGGACCTTTCCCGGTTCGGAGGCGGTCGAGCTCGGCCTGGCATCGAAAGCGGTTCCAGCCGACGAGGTGCTGTCGACCGCGTTGCAGATGGCGACCGATATCGCCGCGAACTGCTCGCCGGTGTCCCTTGCCATGTCGAAGCGGTTGCTATGGATGGACGCGACGCTGCCGGAAACCGTGGCGCTGGAAACGGCTTATCACCAGGTCGTCATGGGCGGCGCCGACGCGGCTGAGGGACCCAGGGCATGGATCGAGCGCCGGACTCCGAGGTGGGAGGCGACGGTAAACGGGTGGTGGGAGCGGGTCCTCGCGGCTGAGGGGCAGGTAAAGAACGTGGAGGCTCAGGGGCGGGAGGTTTGAACCGCCGCCTGGTCACCCCATGAAAGCGTCAGCCGGCGGGTTGGTTCAGGGCAGCGGTAATCTCGCTGATTGCCGCCTGCTCTGAGTCGCTCATTGCCTGACCCCGCTCGCGATGGGCAGCGGCCACTTTGTCTGCCAGGTTTATGATGAATCGACGGTACTCGTCCACCTCCACGGGCGTCGCCTTGCGGTCGAGCAGAGCGACGGCGTCCCGGAGGT
>JBPYFF010000249.1:0-3332 GCA_051984455.1 Acidimicrobiales bacterium
AGTTGAGTCCAGGGGCGTGGTGTACGGCGGGCCCGAGCTGAGCGTGGCGTTCTGACACCAGGACGGCCACCGCGTGATCCTTCAGAAGACCTTGCGTAGTCCGACTGAAGGAGTCACCACGATGACCGTCGACCCCAACTCTATTGACCTGTCCACGTTCATGTCTGAGCACCTGGAGCGTGCCGAGCCCGACCTGCTTCGATCGATGCTGTCCACCTTCGTGCAGGCGTTGATGTCGGCCGAGGCCGACGCGATCTGCGGTGCTCCCTACGGCGAGCGCAGTCCGGAGCGGATCAATGCCCGCAACGGGTACCGGACCCGGGACTTCGACACCCGGGCTGGAACGATGGCGGTGGCGATTCCCAAGCTGCGGGAGGGCTCCTACTTCCCCGACTGGCTGCTCGAGCGTCGCCGGCGGGCCGAGCGGGCGCTGACCACGGTGGTCGCGACCTGCTACCTGCTGGGGGTTTCGACTCGGCGGATGGAGAAGCTGGTCGAGACCCTCGGCATCACCCGGCTGTCGAAGTCCCAGGTATCGGTGATGGCCAAGGAGCTCGACGCCCACGTCGAGGACTTCCGCACCAGGCCACTGGACCAGGGTCCGTACACGTTCCTAGCCGCGGACGCGTTGACGATGAAGGTCCGTGAGGGCGGCCGGGTGGTCAACACCCACGTGCTGGTCGCCACCGGCGTCAACGCCGATGGGCACCGCGAGATCCTCGGGGTCGACATCTGCTCGGCCGAGTCCGAGGCCGGCTGGCTGACCCTGTTCCGTGGCCTCAACGCCCGCGGCCTGTCCGGGGTCAAGCTCGTCACCTCAGATGCCCACTCCGGCCTCGTGGCCGCCGTGGCCGCCACCTTGGACGGGGCCGCCTGGCAGCGCTGCCGCACCCACTACGCGGCGAACCTGATGTCAGCGACCCCCAAGAGCTCCTGGGGATGGGTCAAGGCGATGCTCCACTCGATCTACGACCAGCCCGACGCCAAAGCAGTCCACGCCCAGTTCGACCGCGTCATCGACACCCTGACCGAGAAGCTCCCCGCCATCGCCACCCACCTCGAGGACGCCCGTCCCGACATCCTGGCCTTCACCGAGTTCCCCCAAGAGATCTGGCGCCAGCTCTGGTCCAACAACCCCAACGAACGCCTCAACCGCGAGATCCGCCGACGCACCGACGTCGTGGGGATCTTCCCCGACCGCAACGCCGCCATCCGCCTCATCGGCGCCGTCCTCGCCGAACAACACGACGACTGGGCCGAAGGCCGCCGCTACCTCGGGCTCGACGTCCTGGCCCGCTCCCGCATGGCGCTGATCCCCACCAACGACAAGGAGGACCTGACACCCGCCGCACTCACTGCCTAGAGTGCACACACCGGATCACGCGGTGGCACCTTCAAACACCACGTCCGAGGACTCGACCCCAGCTGGAATCGCACTCTCATGCCGGTGGTCTGAAGGGTCATTGCAAAGTGTCACCACCCTCCTCTGGATCGGGTTCACAAGGATGCGAGTTCCTACTAAGGGAAATCGCGCTCTGTCAGGGTTGCCAGGCGGGGTCATCGGCGGATCCGGTGGCGAACATGGTGAGGTTGGTTCCGGAGGCCGAGATTGTGGCGATGCCGTTGGGGTCTGTTCCGCCGCATTGGCTCGAGGGGCTGTAGTCGAAGGCCAGTGTGGTTGAGTCTGGGCTCCATGCGGGGTGGCTGGCGAACTGGCCGCCGCTGGGGCACTGTGCTTGTTCGGCGTTCCCGGTGACGTTGGTGAAGTTCTGACCGTTGCTCGAGATGGTCACGATGCTTGAGCAGTGGCATGCGGTGAAGTAGCCCGAGCCGGCGATCTTGGTGCCGTCGGGTGACAGGACGGGGTCTTCGATGTCGATCGGGCTGGTGTCGTCGTTGTAGATCACGTGCGGGTTCGTTCCGGATGCGCTGATCAGGTAGATGCCTCGTGGCCCGAACTCGCCCGGTGCGGCACCGCAGGTACCGGTGGTGGGGCTGGATCCCAGGAAGGCGATGGTGGTCCCGTCCGGTGACCAGCTGGGGGATGCGGCGTTGCAGTCCGAGATCGGATGGGCGTTGGCGCCATCGGAGTTCATGACCCACAAGCGGCCGTTGTCGTATTGGCCGTAGGTTTCGTCCCAGCTGGACCGTACGAACAGGATCTTGGTGCCGTCGGGTGAGAACTTCGGGCCGCCGTCTTGGACGTCGCCGGCGTTGGTCAGTTGGGTCGGCTCCCCTCCGATGGCTGGGATCGAGTAGATCTGGAACGGCTTCTCGAACTCGCCCTTGCCGTACACGATCGTGTTGCCGTCGGGGGACCAGGAGAGCCCACCGAAGTTGCCCAGGTCGTCGACGGTGTAGGCGTTGGCGTTCTGCACGCATTTGACCTTGAGGAAGAAGTCGTACTGGCCGGTCGCGGGGTGCGAGTCGTCGGTTTGGCTGTAGTAGGCGATGCCTCGGTTGCCTGCTGGGCAGGCGGGGACCAGGACGCGGTAGTTGTCCACGCTCGCGGTGCCTCGCCCGCCGAGGTCGTCGTCGACGGTCAGCGTGACGGTGTAGCGGCCCCCGCTGTGGAAGACGTGCGGCAGGGTGGCCGGCGGTGCTCCGTTGCCCGTGGAGTCTGGGCTGCCATCGCCCCACGACACGTTCCAACCGTGTGCGGATGCTCCGGCGGGCAGGGTTTCGCCGAGGCTGAAGGTGGCGACTTGGCCTTGGGTGACGGTCGCCGGCGCAGTCACTCGGGCGGTCGGTCCGTCGAGGACGGTCACGGTGGGTGCGCTGGTTGCCGACTTGCCGTTCGAGTCGGTGACGGTCAGGACGGGATGAAAGACGCCTGGGTCGTCGTAGGTGTGCTGTTCGTGCCAGCTGCCGGGGTCGCCGCCGACGACGTCTTGTTCGCTGCCGTCGCCGTAGTCGAACGTGGCTGTAACCGTGTCGCCGGGCACCGGGGCCGACCCGCTCGCGTCGAAGGTGAGCGGGACGCCCTTGTGGGTCGTGGTGGAGCCGTCCGGATCGTTCTTCGAGTTGCTGCCGGTGACGACCAGCTTGGCGGTCGGCAGCGTGGGATCGGATGCACCGTCGCAGCCCTGCGGGTAGTACCAGGGCGATCCCGCGTAGTCGTGGATGACGCTGTCCTGCAGGGTGAACGTCTTGCTGATCTCGAAGTCATCGTCCCAAGCCTTGGCCACGAGGTCGGTCGAGAGCCGGCGGCCGGGGATCGGGCGTTCCAGCGTTCCGTTCGGGCACTGCCAGCCGACGGCCAGGTATCCCTGAGTGTCGCCGCTCGCCCGCCTGGGGTGGGCGGCTTCGATGTAGTACTTCTGCCCCGCCGC
>JBPYFF010000250.1:0-14788 GCA_051984455.1 Acidimicrobiales bacterium
CAGAGATCGCCACCGCCCCAGCAGACGACAAGATCACCATGAGCAAGGCTGAGCTCGACGCTCTGCTCGCCGAGCGGGAAGCCAAGGCCCGGCGGGAGTCCGAGAGCCCACCCCCTGCATAGCTTCCGGCGCTGACGAAGCGCGGTCGGTGCGGCCGCCCGCGACTAGGTTCGCCGCGCACCGTGACCCTCCGGCCTCTCCGCCGCCGTGTCGTCCCTGCCGAGTCTGGATCGCCGGACGAAGTGTTGCCGGGAACTACGAACGACGACGTCGTCGTTGAGACAGCAGAGCCGAAGGTTCCCACGTGGGAAGAGGTGGCCCGCGACCACGGGCGCTTCATCTACACGGTTGCCTTTCGTCTCACCGGAGATAGGGACGATGCCGCGGATTTGACCCAGGAGGTGCTCCTGCGGGTCAAGAAAGGGTTGAGCACTTATCGACCCGTTTCAATCGAAGGGTGGCTGAGCCGCATTACCACCAACGTGTTCCTTGACGAAGTGCGCCGCCGGCGACGCCGGCCGACTGAGGCGCTGCCCGATGACCCCGAGCGGGTGCTTCCCCCCGCCGCGGCCGCCGATGACGTCCTGAGCAGCGTGAGCCTTGGCGCCGATGTGCAGGCGGCGTTGCTGGCCTTGCCGGAGGACTTTCGGGCCGCCGTGGTCCTGTGCGATGTCGCCGCGCTGAGCTATGCCGAGATCAGCGACGTGCTCGGTGTGCCTGTCGGGACGGTCCGCTCGCGGATACACCGGGGCCGGTTGCTGCTTCGCCACGCCCTGACAAGGGCAGCGTCATGACCACGTACCACGGATGGTCGACCGGTGACCACCTCGGAGAGATGCTGAGCGCGCTCCTCGACAACGAGCTCACGCCCACCGAAGCGGTCAGGGCGGAGGAACACCTCGCGTCCTGCGCCGAGTGCCGGGCTGAGCGGGAGCACCTGGCAGAAGCGCGTCAGGCGGTGAGAGACCTCCCGGTGCTGGATCTGCCACCTCCTTTGTGGGTCCAGCTCATGCGCTCCCGTCGCCGGGCGGCACGACCCGCGGCGTGGCTCGGCGCGGCGGCCGCGGCCGTGGCCCTCATCGGGCTCGCCGCCGTCCCTACCCAGCAGCATCACGTAACTCCGCAAATGGCTCACCTGGTGCAGGTCCATGCCGCCTCTTCGGGGGCCGAGCCAATCACGGGCATGGCCCCGGCGACGGTCAACGCCAAGTTCGTGCCGTGAAGAAATCGCTGGCTCTCGTGGCACCCCTGGCCATTGCTGTTGTCGGGGCTGGCCTGGCGCTCCTGGCCCAACCCTCCGCCGGCGACAGCGTCCTCGACCAGGCCCGCCACGCCGCTCTGGTCACGCCGTTCCAGGGCATCTTGTCCGTCCAGTGGGTGGACAGCCAGGGTGTGCACAGCAATCTGTTGAAGGTGACGGATACGGGTGGTGAGATCCAGATAGCCGGACAGGGTGGGCGGGCCATGGCCGAGACGGACAACGAGCGGTTGGCGCTCCAGTCCGGAAGCTGGAGCCTGGTCGCGCCGGGGAGCCCGAACGCCTACGGCCCTGAACCACCGCTCGCCCCCAAATACCAGGTGACGACGGCCACCGGCCTGCCGGTCGCGGGGCGACCGACCACGCTGGTCGATTTCCGCACGGCGGATGGGTCCAGCGAGGAGCGACTATTTGTCGATCAAGGTACCGGGCTGCTGCTCCGGAGAGAGCAGCAGGAAGAGAGCAAGACGGTGCGGGTCGTCTCGTTCGAGTCGATTCAGATCGGACCGACCACCGGGCTTCGGCCTCCGCGGATCAGGAAAAACGAGCAGCCCCGGCAGCTGTCCCCGGATCGGCTCGACGCTCCCTACCGGGCGCCGCAAGCGCTCGCCGGCGGCTACCAGCGGGTGGGTGTCCTGGAGGAAGGACACGTCGTTCAGGCCGTCTACAGCGACGGGCTCCACGGCCTCTCGGTCTTCGAGCAGGTGGGCCAGCTCGACGCCGGCGACCTCCCCCGGCCGGCCGAGACGGTTCAGGTGGCCTTGACGCGGGGGGTCCGCTACTCCTGGCCCGGAGGCGATGTGATCACCTGGCAAACAGGGCCGGCCACCTACACGGTGGTCAGCGACGGGGCCGACGCCGAGGTCCTGGCGGCCGCGAGCTCCTTGCCGCACGCCAGTTCCCTGTCGGTAGGGCAGCGATTTCTGTCCACCTGCCGACGCCTGATCGAAGAGCTCACGGGAGCGAGCTAGCGGGAAACGAGTGACTCAGACGACGTCGGTCGTTCCGGCCGGCCGGGAGGGGAGCCGGTCGACGGCGAGGCGGGTGGTGGTGGTCCGGCGGCGGCGGGCGATGCGGCGCCGTTCGCGTTCTGATGCGCCGCCCCAGACGCCGTGCTCGATGCGGTTGTAGAGGGCGTACTCGAGACAGGAGCTCTTCACCGGGCAGTCGGCGCAGATCCGCCGGGCAATTTCGACCCCGACCCCGTCGCTCGGGAAAAAGGTCTCAGGCGCGAGGTCCCGGCACTTGCCTTGCTGCATCCAAGAAGTATCCATCCGTCCTCCGTGCGTCGTTCCTAAAACGACAGACGCCCGTTCAAGAGTTCCCGAATCCTCTTCTCGGGAATCAATACCTGTGTAACCGGCACATTGGATGGCCACGACCATGGAGGCGACAGGGCTACGACCACTTTCCGTGAGGATCCTCGATCTGACGAAATCTGGCCTTGACAGGGTAGCGCCGGGCGGGCATCAGACGGTAAATCCTGCTGGCGGTCAGGCCGAACGGACAGTACCCGGTAACGTGCCCCGGGATGTCCGATCAAGGCCTGTCCGAATCAACCGACGAGCAGCCGCAGCCGCCGCGGGGCCACGTACGCATTATCTATCTCGGTCCTGTTGCCCCCCATTGGCGGGTCGACTCCGACTTTGGCGACCGCAACGTCATCGAAGACTTCCGCCAGCGAGCCCTCGCCCGCCTGGTGCTGTTGCCCCCCCATGACCCGCAGTTCCGGCGGAATCGTGAACGAGTGGTCAGAGATGCCGAACGGGAGAACCTCCTCCTCGACTGGGACCTCGGCCTACCAGAGGAGGAGCTGGCCGAGTAACCATCCCGTCACTCGAGGGGTCCGGCACTGCCCACCGGCGGGCTAGCGTTGAATGCCTATGGCGACGAGGCACGCTGCCGATTCGGTCGGTGCCAATGAAACGGGGAGGGCCCCCTCGGCTCGCCTCGGGATCGCGGTCGATGCGCCGCCCGGGTCCCTGACCGCCCCGGGCCGGGAGGATGGGGGGCGGCGGTACATCAACCGCGAACTGTCCAACGTCGACTATGTGAACAGGGTCCTGGCCGTCGCCGAAGACCAGAGCGTCCCCCTGCTCGAGCGGGTCAAGTTCCTCGCCATTTTCGCGGGTCTTCTCGACGAGTTCTTCGAGGTCCGGGTCGCCGGTTTGAAGGACCAGCTGGCCGCCGGCCTGGGGGGCACGGACCCGGCCGGTGGGTCTCCCTCCGACCAGCTGCGCGCCATCCGGGCGGAGACAGAGGTGCTGGTCAAACGCCGCGTGCAGGCCCTGGTTGACGTCATCATCCCTGAGCTGGCCGACCACGGGATCCGGCTGTCGAATCTGGATTCCCTGGACGCCGACGACCGCGAGTACCTGGAAAACGTGTTCGAAGAACGCATTTTTCCGGTGCTCACCCCGCTGGCCGTCGACCCCGGCCACCCATTTCCTTACATCTCCAACCTCTCGCTGAACCTCGCCGTCATCGTGCGGGATCCCGCGACCGGGGAACGCAGATTTGCCCGGGTCAAGGTGCCACCCCTGCTGCCCGGATTCGTGGTCACGCCGGACGGCGAACGCTTCGTCCCGCTGGATCACGTGATCGCGGCCCATCTCGCCGCGCTGTTCCCTGGAATGGAGATCGAGAACCACCATGCGTTCCGTGTCACTCGGAACGCCGACCTGACGCTGGAGGAAGACGAGGCGGAGGACCTGCTGGCGGCAGTCGAGATGGAGCTGCGCCGGCGCCGGTTCGGTCGGGCCGTTCGGCTCGAGATCGATGCTGCCATGACCGACGAAGTCCGGGAGCTCTTGACCAGGGAACTGGACCTCGGACCACAGGACGTCTACGTCGTGGAGGGACCGCTTGACCTGGCCGGCTTGTGGGCGGTGTACGGACTCGATCGGCCCGAGCTGAAGGACGAGGCCTTCGCGCCAACGACGCCGCCGCGCCTCGCCACGGCGGACGATGAGCCGGTCGACCTCTTCAGCGCTATCCGGCACGGTGATGTCCTCCTTCACCACCCCTACGACAGCTTCGCCACGTCGGTTGAGGCCTTCATCAAGCAGGCTTCCCGTGACCCGCGAGTGCTCGCCATCAAGCAAACGCTGTACCGCACGTCAGGCGACAGCCCCATCGTGACCGCACTCATCCGGGCGGCCGAGCGCGGCACGCAGGTCGCGGCCCTGGTCGAGCTCAAGGCGCGAGGCGATGAGGCGGCCAATGTGGCCTGGGCTCGAGCCCTTGAAGAAGCAGGCGTTCACGTCGTCTATGGCTTGATCGGACTCAAGACCCACTCGAAGACCGCGCTGGTCGTGCGTCAAGAGGACGACGGCATCCGTCGCTACTGCCACATCGGCACCGGCAACTACAACTCGACGACTGCCCGCCTTTACGAGGACCTGGGCTTGCTGACGGTCGATCCTGACCTGGGCGCTGACCTCACCGATCTCTTCAACTTCTTGACTGGCTACAGCCGGCGAACCGAGTACCGGCGACTCATGGTGGCGCCGCTCTCGCTTCGTGGCTCCATGATGGAGCTCATCGAGCGCGAGAGTGCCTTTGGCAGCCGCGGCCGCATGGTCTGGAAGATGAACAACCTGGTGGACGCCGGCATCATCGATGCGCTGTACGACGCCTCCCGGGCAGGGGTGAAGATTGACCTTATTGTCCGCGGCATCTGTTGCCTTCGTCCGGGTGTGCCCGGCTTGTCGGAGAACATCCGGGTCCGAAGCCTGGTGGGCCGCTATCTCGAGCACTCGAGGATCTACTTCTTCGGCGCCGGAGGGCGAAACTCCGCCGACCGGGAGGCGGGTCGAAGCGGGCCGGCTGCAGAGCATCTGCCGGTCGCACTCGGTGCCGTGCCCGACGGCGGGGAGTATTACATCGGGTCAGCCGACATGATGCCCCGCAATCTCGACCGCAGGGTTGAAGCGATCGTGCCCGTGAGTGACCCCGAGCTATACGATCGGCTGCGGGAGATCCTCGAGGTCGAGCTGGCCGATGACGTCCTGGCCTGGGAGCTTCGGGGCGACGGGACATGGAGCAAGGTGCCGACGGTCACCGGGCTGAACTCACAGCGCCAGTTCCAGGAGCTGGCGGTCGAGCGGGCCCGGCGGAGAAGAGAGCCCGATCCGTTGAATGCTCTCGGCCGCCCGTCGGGTGCCTGAGCGAATCGACACGCATGACGGCGTCGTGGCGGCCGCGGGCGGTGCCATCTGGCACGTGGCGAGGCCCGGGGAAGACGTCGAAGTCGTGCTCGTCCACCGGCCGCACTACGACGACTGGACCCTGCCCAAGGGCAAGCTCGACCCGGGTGAGTCTTATGAGTCGGCCGCGCTTCGGGAAGTCGAGGAGGAGACCGGCCTGACCTGCCGGTTGGGACCAGAGTTGCCCTCGACGTCCTACGTCGACAAGAGCGGGCGGCGCAAGCTGGTGCGCTACTGGGCCATGACCGTCATCTCCGGGTCGGTGGGCGGTCAGCATGAGGTCGACGACGCTCGTTTCTTTTCCCTGCCCCGGGCGCGGCTTCAGCTGACCTATCCCAGAGACGTCGGAGTCGTCGATGCGCTCGAGGCGTTGATCGGTGACCACGACGGCCGGGAGTCGTGACCCTCTTGACCCGGCTGGCAGACTGGGCCCGTGCCCGTCCTGCTCATCCGTCACGGACATGCCGGGGATCGCAAGGACTGGCCGGGGGAAGACCGGCTGAGGCCGCTCACGCCGAAGGGTTACCGGCAGGCGGTCGCGCTGGTGAGGCGAGTGGACCGGTGGCCGCCGGCTCGAATCCTGTCGAGCCCTTACGTCCGCTGCGTCCAAACCGTGCAACCGCTCGGCGACGAGCTCGGCCTGAAGGTGGAAGAGGTCGAGGAACTGGCCGAGGGAGCGGGACCGGCGGCAGTGGCGCTGGTCCGCCGGTTCCATGACCGGTCAGTGGCACTGTGCACCCACGGCGACATCATTCCTGAAGTGCTGATTGCCCTGGCCGGCGAGGAGCGTCTCGATCTCGGCCCCGGCCCTCGTCAGCCCAAGGGCTCGGCGTGGGTGTTGCAGGCAGAAGACGGCAGGTTTGTCCGGGCGACCTATGTGAGACCCGGTCGCTGAGCCAGGCCGTAATCGGGGGCACAATAGGAGCGTGCAGGTATCTGCCAAAGCCGATTACGCCGTACGCGCTCTGGCGGAGTTGGCCGCCGTCGGTGGCGGCCCGGTCAAGGGTGAGCGATTGGCCAGCGCCCAGCAGATCCCCTCCAAGTTCCTCGAGAACATCCTCTCCGAGCTTCGGCACGCCGGCCTGTTGTACAGCCAGCGCGGCGCCGACGGTGGGTACTGGCTGGCCCGACCGGCGGCGGAGATCACTCTGGCGGAAGTTATCCGGGCCGTGGACGGGCCACTCGCCAACGTACGGGGCCAGAGGCCGGAAATGATCGACTACTGGGGAGCGGCCAAACGGCTGTCAGAGGTCTGGATCGCGGTTCGGGCCAGCATGCGGGCCGTGCTCGAGGTCGTCACCCTCGCTGATCTGGTCGACGGCCGGCTCCCCCAGTCGGTGCTCGACCTCGCCCTGGACCCGGATGCGTGGCAGCCTCACTGACCGTTAGCCGAATCGGCCCGTGATGTAGTCGTCGGTCCGGGGGTCGCTCGGATTGGTGAAGATCTTGTCGGTTCGGTCGTACTCGACCAGCACGCCGTGCCTGACACCGTCTTCCACTTCGGCGGTGAAGAATGCGGTCCGATCCGACACCCTCGCCGCCTGCTGCATGTTGTGGGTCACCACCACGATGGTGTAGTCGGCTTTGAGCTCCATCATGAGCTCCTCGATACGGATCGTCGCAATGGGGTCGAGGGCTGAGCACGACTCATCCATCAAGATCACCTCGGGCCTGATCGCGATCGCCCGGGCGATACAGAGCCGCTGTTGCTGCCCGCCCGACAGCGAGTAGGCGTGGTTCCGCAGCTTGTCCTTGACCTCGTCCCAGAGGGCAGCGCGCCGGAGGGACTCCTCCACCAGGTTGCTGATCTCCGATCGACGGAAGCCGTTGACCTTAGGGCCGAAGGCAACGTTGTCGTAGATCGATTTGGGAAATGGGTTGGCTCGCTGGAACACCATGCCGATCCGCCGGCGTACCTCGATGGGATCGACGTTCGGACCGTACAGGTCCTCGGAGTGAAACCGGATCTTGCCGTCGACCTTTGTACCGGGGATCAGATCGTTCATGCGGTTGAAGCAACGAAGCAGGGTGGTCTTGCCACATCCCGACGGGCCGATGAGGGCGGTGATCTGGTTGGGCGGAACGAAGAGGTTGACCTGCCGGAGGGCGAGGTACTGCCCGTAATAGAAGTCGAGGTCCTTGATGGTGAAGACCCAGGCGCTCTCGTCGATGGGTTCATCCAGAGCCTCATGGGAGGCCAGCCCGAGTTCAGGTGGCTTCAAGGTCGGGTGCCTGGTCAGCGTGGTGTCTTCGGCCATGTCCTCATCCTGGGCGGTATCGACCCGCCATCCTTTCACACCGGCGGGCACCACCACCGTGCCTCATCGCTACCGTGCGGAACTCCGGACCATCCGATGTTCACGTGTCGTTCACATCGAGTTCATATTGGCCTAGCCGAATGGACACCCGGGGTCCGTACCGTGCGGTACTGTCGCCCGCTCTGTTCGACACCAGGAGGACCTGGATGACCGTTTTCTCCCGCCGTTCGCCCCTGTTTGGTGGCGTGGTCGTAGCCGCGCTGGGCGTGGTGCTGGCCGCCTGTGGTAGCTCCAGCAAGAGCTCGTCATCGAACACGACCGCGGCCGCGGGTGGCTCGACCACGACGACCGTCAAGCTGGCACCAGCCACATTGAATGGTTCGGGGTCAACCTTCCAGCTGGCGTTCAATCAGCAGGCCATCCAGGAGTTCGCCCAGAAAAACCCCGGCATCACCATCAACTATGCGGGAGGCGGCTCCACCCAAGGGCTCACCCAGCTCGCCAGCAAGGTCACCGACTTTGCCGGGACCGACACGCCGATCACCGACTACACCAAGTACGGCGGGGAGACGGCGGTCCTGTACTTCCCCACCGTGGTCGCACCCATCACCCTCTCCTACAACCTCTCGGGAGTGAGCAAGCTGACGCTGACTGCGTCGACAGCCGCCAAGATCTTCTCCGGGAAGATCACGACCTGGAACGACCCCGCGATCAAGTCCGACAACCCGGGCGTCAGCCTGCCCGGTACGAAGATCACGCCTGTTCATCGCTCCGACGGTTCCGGGACGACCAAGAACTTCACCCAGTACCTGACGAAGGCGGCGCCGTCTGACTGGACGTACCCCAGCTCAACCACCTTTCCCTCTGGTCTGTCGGGAGGGACAGGAAATGGAAACCCGGGCGTCGCGCAGACCGTCAAGTCGACTCCGGGGGCTATCGGCTACGTCGACTACTCGACTGCAACCTCGTCCAACCTGAGCCTGGCGACCATCGTCAACTCGGCCGGCAAGCCGATTCAGCCGACATTGGAGGGCGCCTCGGCCGCTGTCGCCAACGTCACCGTCAACCCGAACCTCACCTACGATCCGACGGACGCCTCCGGCGCTAACGCCTATCCGATCACATCGCCGACATGGATCGTCATCTACAAGAACCAGACGGACAAGGCCAAGGGGGAAGCGCTCAAGGCGTGGCTGAACTACATCCTTACTACCGGGCAAACAACGACGGCCCAGACCGCCGGCTACGCCCCGCTGCAGGGCGACCTGCTGAAGAAGGCGCAAGACCAGCTCAATGAGATCGTCATTCCGGCGCAGTAACGACTTCGCCTGCCCGTGAGGCTGACGCGGTCAGGCTGAAACCGGAGCCCGATGACCACGACCGCGGTTCGTCCCGAGAGCCCGCCAGATTTGCGCGAGTCCGGCCGGTCAAAGGTCGGCGACCGCACCTTCCGTGTCATCACCCTTGGCTGCGGACTGCTCGTCCTGGCCATCCTCGCCCTGATAGCCGTCTTCATGACCAACCAGGCGTGGCCGGCATTCAAACAGGCGGGCATCCACTTCATCACCAGCCGCAACTGGGACCCCAACAACAACCACTTCGGTGCGCTGGCGTTCATCTATGGCACCCTCGGCGTTTCACTCATCGCGCTGGTGTTCGCCGTCCCCGTCAGCCTCGGGATCGCCCTCTTTCTGACCGAGATCGCGCCGTTGCGTTTGCGGACCCCTGTCGTGTATGTGATCGATCTGCTGGCAGCCATTCCGTCGGTGGTGTTCGGACTGTGGGGCATCCTGGCCCTGCAGACGCCGTTGGGAAGGTTCTACGGCCACCTCAGCAATTTCTTCTCCGGCGTTCCCATACTCGACCGGATCTTCCGCGGCAACGCCGGACGGAGCTTTTTCACCGCCGGCCTCATCGTCGCCCTCATGATCACGCCGATCATCACGTCCCTCACCCGAGAAGTGTTCGCCACGGTGCCCCGGACGCAGAAGGAGGCCGCCCTTGCCCTGGGAGCGACGCGGTGGGAAATGATGCGGACCTCCATCCTCGGCTACGGCCGGTCCGGGGTCGTCGGAGCGGTGATGCTGGGCCTGGGCCGGGCGATGGGGGAGACGATCGCGGTCGCGCTGATCATCGGATCGGTTCCGTCGATCACGCTGAGTCTCTTCCACCCGGGTGACGCCATGGCGGCGGTGATTGCCAACCAGTTCGGCGAGGCCAGCGGCACCTTTCGGGCGGCGCTCATCGGGCTCGGAGTTGTCCTCTTCGCCATGACGATTGTGATCAATGTCATCGCCAGGGGATTCGTATCCCGCTCCGAACGGGCGACGGGCCGGGCATGACGCCAGAGGTCCAGAGCCTTTCTGTCTCCTCGATCTCGGGCGGCCGGCGCGTCCGCAATCGGCTGGCGATCGGGCTGATCTGCCTGGCGGTTGTGGTCGCGGCCGTTCCGCTCATCCTCATGATGGTCTATGTCCTGAGGAAGGGTGCTTCCGTGATCAGCTGGAAGTTCCTGACCAAACCCATTCCTCCCCCTCGGGAGAAGGGACCCGGGATGGGACCGGCTGTCATCGGGACGATCGTGATTACCTTCTGGGCTGCGGTCATGGCGATCCCGCTCGGAATCCTCGGGGCCGTCTACGTCACCGAGTACGGTGCCCGCAACCGCCTTTCGAGAGTCATTCGCTTCATGAGCGACGTGATGGCGGGCGTGCCCTCGATCATCATGGGCCTGTTCATCTACACCGCCTACACGCTCAAGACCCACAGGCTCACTGGCTTTGGCGGATCGCTGGCGCTGGCCTGCCTGATGCTGCCGATTGTGATCCGCTCGACCGAGGCGATGCTGTCGCTCGTACCGGCGGATCTCCGCGAGGCCAGCTACGCGCTCGGAACCAGCAAGTCCCGGACGGTCCTCACCGTTGTGATGCCGGCGGCCTTGCCCGGCGTCACCAGCGGCTGTTTGCTGGCCATCGCTCGGGCCGCGGGGGAGACGGCGCCATTGTTGTTCACGATCGGAATCCTCCAGCTGCACTCCAACTGGAACGCCTTCAAGGGCAGCAACACCGCTTTGTCGGCCCAGATCTTCGTGAACGCCCAGCAACCATTTCCCGGTGCTCAGCAACGGGCATGGGGCGCGGCGCTGACGCTGATCGCGATGGTCCTGATCCTGACCATCGCCGCCCGGGTCATCTCCTCCCGGTTCTCGGTGAAGACCAGTTGAGTACCTTCGAAGCGATGCTCCTCCGACCGCAGGACGGCTGATGCGACGGGCCGTCGTGCGCCGGCTGTCGGCTGTTCTGGCCCACCTCGACCCTGACGCACCGGGGGTGCCGGCCGACGATGCCGTCGACACGACCGATGCCAACGGCGCAGGCTTGGAGCCGGCGCTCGGAGCCCTCGAGCCCCTCCTCCACCAGCTCGAGTTGTCGACCGACCGGACAAGAGACCGGCTGGACCAGGCGGAGACGATTGCCAGGCGGCTGGTGGCCGCGCTCGAACAGGTTGCCCAGGGAGTGGTGATCAGTGACGCAGCCGGCGACGTCGTCTATCGAAACTGGCAGGCCACCACGTTTGTGGGGGGGCGGCACAGCGAGGCGCTGGCCCAACAGGCGCTGAAGGAACTGCTGGCGGGGGCGGTGGCAGGCGAGACTCGAGAGCAGACCCTCGAGCTGTTCTCGCCTCCGCGCCGTACGCTCACCATCCGGGCGACCCCGTTGATCGACAGGGACTCTGTGCTCGGGGCGGTCGCCATCATCGAGGACGTGTCGGAGCGCCGCCGGCTGGAAGCGGTCAGGCGCGACTTCGTCGCCAACATCAGTCACGAGCTGAAAACTCCCGTTGGTGCCCTCAGCCTGGTCGCCGAGACCCTCGAGGGCGAAGACGACCCGAACATCGTCGCCCGCCTGTCGCAGCGGATGCGGACCGAAGCCGAGCGCCTGAGCCGTATCATCGAAGACCTGCTGGATCTCTCCCGCATCGAGTCGGAGGAATCGCCCAGCAGGGATCCTGTGCCGGTTCACCTGATCCTCGGTCAGGCGGTCGAGAGGCTGCGACCCGCCGCTCAGCATCGGGGGATCCGTCTCGACGTCGAGGAGCCGCCCCCGGACGTGGTTGTGCGAGGGGACCGTCGTCAGCTCGTGTCTGCCGTTCACAACCTGGTCGACAACGCCGTCAAGTACTCGGAGGACGAGTCTTCCGTTCAGGTCAAGGTCGAGGAGAGCAACGGTTGGGTCGACATCTCGGTCGCAGACCATGGCATTGGCATCCCGTCGCGCGACCTCGAGCGGATATTCGAGCGGTTCTACCGGGTGGACCGGGCCCGCTCCCGGGACACCGGAGGCACCGGCCTCGGGCTGTCAATCGTGCGGCATGTCGCAGGCAATCACGGCGGAGAGGTTCGGGTCCTCTCCCGGGAAGGGGAGGGTTCGACCTTCACGTTGCGGTTGCCAAGCGCCACGGGCATGTTCTCAAGCTAAGGATCCCAAGGAGGCAAATGGTGGCCGATCCGCCGATGGTGCTGGTGGTCGAGGACGAACAGTCCTTTATCGAGGCACTGGTCGTAGGCCTGAAGCGCGAGGGTTTTCTCGTCAGGGTGGCCCGTGATGGCGTCGAGGCGGTCGAGGCGTTCGAGTCAATGCGGCCCGATCTGGTCCTCCTCGATGTCATGCTGCCGCGACTGTCAGGCATCGACGTCTGCCGGGAGCTGCGGAGCCGATCCCGAGTGCCCATCATAATGGTGACCGCCAAGGGCGGTGAGATCGACACGGTGGTGGGCCTGGAGGTCGGTGCCGACGACTACGTCACCAAGCCCTACCGCCTGAGGGAGCTGGTGGCCCGCATGCGGGCGGTGCTCAGGCGATCCCCGCCGCTGGATGACACCGCCGGTCCAGGGGAGATTCTCGAGGTCGGCGATGTGCGCCTCGATCCCGAGCGCCACGAGGTCTATGTCCGCAACCTGCCGGTGTCGTTGCCGCTGAAGGAGTTCGAACTGCTGGAGCTCCTCCTGGCCAACGCCGGCCGCGTTCTCACGCGCGAGACACTTATCGACCGGGTGTGGGGCCCCCACTACGTCGGCGACACAAAGACGCTCGATGTCCACGTCAAGCGGCTGCGCTCGAAAATCGAGGACGATCCCGCCAACCCCCGTCGTATCACGACCATACGCGGACTCGGGTACAAGTTCGAGGCCGTCAAGGTCGCCCTCTAAGTCCCTTCACGGGCGTCCAGGAGTCCGGTGGCGGCGTTACGCTGCCGGGGGTGAAGAGCTTGCCCCCCGGTTGTCACCGGTGAGTCCGGGCGGATCGGCTGAGACCCCCGGCGCGACCCCGGCCGGGAGGCGCAACCGGATCCTGACCAGGGCTGGCGAGGTCCTCAGCAACGGGGTGCAGCTGAGCAGCGATCGGGACCGCCACGGCCAGGAGGCGTTTGAGGCCTCACCGTTCGGCCGCCTCGCGTTGACCCACGTCCTCTCCTGCGGCGGGGACGCCCTGGTCACCCTGGCCCTGGCCGGGTCGCTCTTTTTCAACATCTCACTCCACGCCGCTCGCGGAAGGGTTGCGCTGTCGCTGCTGTTCACGATCGCCCCGTTCGCCATCGTCGCCCCGTTTTTGGGGCCAATCATCGACCGGACTCGCGGCGGACGCCGGCTCATGATCTTTGCGTCGGCGGTCGGCCGCTGTATCGCCTGCCTCCTCATGGCCCGCTACATCCATGGCCTGTTGCTCTTCCCCGCCGCCTTCCTCACCCTGGTGTCGTCGAAGGCCTACCTGGTGGCAAAAGCGGCGCTGGTGCCCGCCACGGTGACCCGGCCTGACGACCTGGTCGAGGCCAACTCGAAGCTGGCGGTCGCAGGCTCCATCGTCGGCTTCCTTGCCGCCATCCCTGGTGTCGCCATCCTGAAGCTGTTCAGTGCCTCGGTCCTCCTCCGGTTCGACGTTGCCGTCTTCGTCCTCTGCGCTCTCAGCGCCCTGCGTCTTCAGACCCGGACCGGGGCAGCCGTCGATCCGCAGGCCGCTTCCGGAAGCGCTCCACCGAGCCGGCCCCAGCCCAGGGCGGCCACCCGGCCGGTCGCGCCCGGCGCAGTGCAGGCGGCCGCGGTGGCGATGGCCACGCTCCGTTTCACCGTCGGGTTCATGAACTTTCTCGTCGCCTTCGGCTTTCGCCGGAACCACTCTCCCGCGTGGTGGTTCGGCGTCATCCTCGCCTTCAGCGTCGGCGGCAACTTGATCGGCGCGGCCATCGCTCCCCGCCTCCGCATGCGATTTCGGGAGGAATTGATCATCGCTGGCTGCCTCGTGGCCGTGGTGGCGGCCGGCATTGCCGCCCTCAACTACACCAATGTTCACGGCCGCCCGGCCGCCTCCCTGCTGGCGGCGGTCATCGGCATCGCGGCGGGATGCGCCAAGCTGGCGTTCGACTCACTCGTCCAGCGGGACGTACCTGTGGTGGCGCAGGGCCGGACCTTCGGACGACTCGAGGCTGCCTTCCAGTTGGTGTGGGTGGTTGGTGCGCTGGTCCCGGTCATCGTTCCTATGTCCCTCTGGGCGGGATTCCTGATCGTCACCCTTGTCGCAGCCGGGGCGGTCACCATTTATCTGACAGGCAACCGCCTTGCTCGCGTTGGGCGCCTACCGGCGTGGTGGCCGGGGGGCGATCGAAGTGCGCCGTCGCACCGGGCTCCACCATCCGGGGCGGACGGTCTCGGCGGCAGCGCCCTTGGCGGCCCGGTCGGCGACGTGCCAGGGGGCAGTTCCGGTCGCTAGGACTCGGGCAGGTCGATGCGGGCCAGCCAGAGGCCGGGAGCGTCGATTTCGGCAGGCGTGGGGAGTTCCCTCACGGAGTGCCACAGGCGACTCAGTCCGTCATCTCCTGCTCGTTCCAGGACACCTCGCACGAAGGCCGCACCCCGCTCGTACACCGTGGCGTCGAGCTCGATGCCGAGCAGCCGGCCGACGAACCGCGTCCCGTCGTCCTCGCTCAGCCGCCTGCGCCTCAAGGCCTCGGTCAGGGGTCCGTAGGCGCCGATGATCCGCCGGCCAACGACATCCATCACGTGATCGACG
>JBPYFF010000251.1:0-11234 GCA_051984455.1 Acidimicrobiales bacterium
CGGACGCGGCGCAAGCCCAATCGGAGTTGCAGAACCTCGGGCTCAAGGGTCAGGTGCAGCAACAGACGAGCGACACCGCCCCCGGAAAGGTCATCGACAGCCAGCCCAAGCCAGGAACGACGGTGAAGACACAGTCGACGGTGACCCTGATCGTGAGCGGCGGGCCACAGATTGTCCAGCTCCCCGACGTGCGGGGCCAGGATGTCAATCAGGCGACGGCTGCGCTCACCCAGGCCGGCTTCCACGTGACAACCACCCCCCAGGCCTCCGACAGTGTGCCGGTCAATCGGGTGATCGCCCAGAACCCGGCGCCCGGTCAGGTGCCCAAAGGCTCGACCGTCACCTTGACGGTGTCGACCGGCAAGACGAAGGTCACCATTCCGGACGTGTCGGGCAGCGATCCGAACGCGGCGGCCAACACCCTCGGCAACCTCGGGCTGCAGACGCGGACCCTGTACGAGGCCTCCAGCGGCTTCCCCGTGGGCCGGGTCACCCGGACCGACCCACCCGCCAACGCATCGGTTGACACCGGATCCACCGTGCTCATCTACGTGTCTACCGGCTCGGGCCAGGTCCAGGTGCCCGACGTCCGAAACCTCACTCGGGCCCAGGCGCAGGCCGCCCTCGCCGCGGACTCCCTGCAGTTCACCGTCTCGACCGCGCCGGTGACCGACCCAACCCAGGACGGCGTGGTCATCGCCCAGAGCCCGAACCCGGGGACGACCGTTTCCAAGGGCTCCACCGTGGCCATCACCGTCGGCCAGTTCACTCCCCCTCCCACGACGGCGCCTCCGACTACGGCAGCCACAACGGGCTCTACGACGACGGTCCCTACCGGACCGCCCTCGACGACGTAGTCGTAGCCTGGCCGCACTGCATGAGCCAGTTGGCCAGCAGCCGGTGGCCGTCATCGGTGAGGATGGACTCGGGGTGAAACTGGACCCCTTCCGCCGGCAACGCCTGGTGACGCACGCCCATCACCGTGCCGTCTTCGGACGTGGCGGTGACGACCAGCGTGTCCGGCAGATTCTCGGGCGAAACAACCAGTGAGTGGTAGCGGGTCGCCTGGAAGGGATCGGCCAGGCCGGCGAGTACCCCTCGACCGTCGTGGCGGACCATCGACGTCTTGCCGTGCATCAGCACCGGCGCCGGGACCACTTCTCCGCCAAAGGCCTGGGCGATGCACTGGTGGCCGAGACAGACGCCCAGGATCGGAACGTGGCCGGCCACGGCGGTCACGATCAGGGTGGAGATGCCCGCGTCCTCGGGGCGACCGGGCCCGGGCGAGATGAGCACGCCGTCGGGATTGATGGCCGGAACATCGGCCAGGCTGATGGCGTCGTTGCGATGGACGACGGGCTCGGCCCCGAGCTCGCCCAGGTACTGGACCAGGTTGTAGACGAAGCTGTCGTAGTTGTCGATCACCAGCACCCGGGCCACCGCCGGGCAGGCTAGCGGCGGAGCATCGCCCGAGCCTCGTCTGTTCGCCGGTCCCACTATTCTCAGCCCATGGCCAGAAGGACCAAGGACGCGCCAGGACGGGTGACGCCAAAGGGCGGCGCCAAGAGCGGGCGGGTAACCGCCGGGGCGACGCCTGCCGCCTCGGGCCGGTACACCCCGCCGGTACCGAAGGAGTACAAGGAAAGTCCCCGCTGGTTTCCGGTCCTCCTGCTGGGATTGCTGATCGCGGGAATGGCGGTCATCCTGCTGAACTACCTGAGCGTGCTGCCCGGTGGCGCCAAGAACGCCTATTTGCTCGTCGGGCTGGCGCTCATCACGCTGGGCTTCATTGCCGCCACTCGCTACCGGTAACCACGAGGTGTGACCGAAGTTACAGCCATGTGACCCTCCCCAGCCTTTTCCACAACCTGGGGACGATCACTCGACGGGCGCGACCAGGTCCATGTCCTCCATGCAGTGGCGGGGGGGGTCAGGCAGGTCCTCGCCCGCTTTGGTCATCCTGACCTCGGCCCCGCAGATGCTGCACCGGTACTTCAGGCTGACCCGGCGCAGCTCTCCCTCTTGCGGGGCAGGGGGCTCGGTCGAAAGGGTGCGGATGAAGAACAGTCCAAGCCGCATGATGATGAGGAACGCCGCGACCACGATCAGGATCTTCCACACCATCGCCCTCCAGGGTAAGACCGAGGTCCGGCTACCTGTCCGCGGTCAGCGAGTGGTCAGCGGGTGGTCAGGGCGGTGGTCAGCCCAGGCGCTCGATGATGGTGGCGTTGGCCATGCCCCCGCCCTCACACATCGTCTCGAGGCCGTACCGGCCGCCGGTGCGCTCGAGCTCGTTGACCAGCGTGGCCATCAACTTGGCACCGGAGCAGCCCAGAGGGTGGCCGAGGGCGATGGCGCCCCCGTTGACGTTCACCTTGCTCATGTCGGGGTGATGTTCTTTTTCCCACGCCAGCACGACCGAGGCAAAGGCCTCGTTGATCTCGACGAGATCGATGTCGTCGAGGGTCAGCTTGGCCCGCTCGAGGACCCTGGAGGTGGCGGGGATGGGCCCCGTCAGCATGAGCACGGGGTCGACTCCCGCCAGGGCGAAGGTGTGGAACCTCGCCCGGGGGGTGTAGCCGAGGGCGGCGGCCCGCTCTTCGCTCATGATGAGCACCGCCGACGCGCCGTCGGTGATCTGCGATGAGTTCCCGGCGGTGACCTTGCCGTCAGGCTTGAAGGCTGGCTTCAGGTTGGCCAGCGTCTCGACGGTCGTGCCGGGGCGTATGCCCTCATCGCGGGTGAACAGCTCGTCAGAGTCGATGATGGTCCCGGTCTCCTTGTCCCGGCTCTTGCTCCGGACGGGAACGATCTCTCGCTCGAAGCGACCCTCCTCGGTCGCTTGCAGGGCCAGCTGCTGGCTCCGGGCGCCAAAGGCGTCGAGGTCCTCACGGGAAAGGGCCCACTTGTCAGCGATCAGCTCGGCCGAGATGCCCTGGGGCACGAGCCCGCCGACCGGTGCATAACGCTCCAGTACTTTCGGTCCAAACGGCACGCCCGTGTTGGGGGTCATCGCGCTGGCGCCCATGGGAACCAGGCTCATGACCTCGATGCCGGCCGCGACGACCACGTCGTAGGCGCCGGCGATGACGCCCTGGGCGGCGAAGTGAGCCGACTGCTGGGACGAACCACACTGCCGGTCGATTGTGGTCGCCGGAACCGACTCAGGGAAACCGGCGGCAAGGACCGCATTGCGGGCGACGTTGACGGCCTGGGCGCCAACCTGCATTACGCAGCCCATGATGACGTCGTCGATGAGGGCGGGGTCCAGATCGTTCCGCTCGACCAGCGCCTTCAGCGTCTCGCCGGCCAGATCGGCGGGGTGCCAGCCGGAGAGCTTCCCGTTTCGTTTTCCTCCGGCGGTGCGGACGGCGTCGACAATGACAGCAGTGGCCATGGATGTGTGCTCCTTGGGATTCGGACGAACGAGTCTGGTCTGACTACCTCAACGAGTTCAACACCAGCGGAGGTGGTCCGCTTCCCTCGCCCCACTAGCGTGCACCAGCGTGAGGAAGCCGGGATGAGGAACATGGACCGCTGGCTGGGGGACGGGGGGATGGCCATCATCGCGGCCATCGGCGGCAACTTCGACGGCTACGGCCTGGGCGAAGGTGGCCAGGCCTGGGTAACCGGTCGCTGGGTGCCGACCGAGCTGGCCTGTAACCCGAATGGCATTGTGCAAGCCGGTGTCCACAGCGTCATCCTCGACGCCGCCATGAACTTCGCCACCAACGCCGGTCTGGACGGACGCGACCGCACCCGGGCGACCCTCGAGATGAAGACCGAGACCATGCGGGTCGCCAACGCCGGCGACCAGTTGGCAGTGCGGGGCGAGGTGGTGCGCGCCGCCAGGCAAGTCGCGTACGTGGAGGCCAGCGTCCGCGACGCGGAGGGCCAGATCGTCAGCCGGGCGACCGGAACGTTCCTGCTGCACCGAGAGACGACGCCGTAGCTCGGCCGGTTTCATTCCGGGAAGAGTTACCCACACGAGATGTGGGTAAGTCTTCCCAGAAGTGGGTCCTCGCTGTTCGCTAGGCCTTGCTGGGCGCGGGGACGATGCGGATGTAGGGCTTGGGGGACTTCCAGCCCTCCGGGTACAGGGTCTTGGCCTCGTCATTGGAGACCGACCCGGAGATGATGACGTCCTCGCCCGGCTTCCAGTTGGCCGGGGTCGACACTTTGTGCTGGGCGGTCAGTTGCAATGAGTCGATCACCCGCAGCACTTCGTCAAAGTTGCGGCCGGTGGTCATTGGGTAGACCAGGATCAGTTTGATCTTCTTGTCCGGTCCGATGACGAACACGTTGCGAACGGTCTGGTTGTCGGCGGGGGTCCGCTGCTTGGGGTCGCCGGACGTGCTGGCCGGCAGCATCCCGTACAGCTTGGAGACGTTGAAGTCGGCGTCGCTGATGACGGGATAATTGGGCGCATACCCCTGCGTCTCCTCGATGTCGCCCGCCCACTTCTTGTGGTCCTCGACCGGATCGACGGAAAGGCCGATGATCTTGACGCCGCGACGGTCGAACTCGGGCTTGATCCTCGCCATGTAACCGAGTTCGGTCGTGCAGATGGGCGTGAAGTCCTTCGGATGCGAGAACAGAACGCCCCAGCCGTCGCCCAGCCACTCGTGGAACTTGATGCGGCCCTCAGTGGTCTCGGCGGTGAAGTCAGGAGCGGTGTCGCCAAGCGCTAACGCCATGAGATTCCTCCCGCGAATGTTCTGATGCTGGCGAGGGTACCGCTATCCCACGCCAAAGTGGACTTGGCGGGTAAGGATTCGGGGCGGGTGTGCCCGCCCACGGTTCCGCTAGGTGAGGTTGGTTCCGACTGCCTTGCCGACGAGGAAGGTGACTCCTGCCGCCGCGATGGTCACGATCAGCTGCCGCACCACCAGCCGGAGCGGCGACCGGCCGCTGAACCTGGCCAGCGCCAGACCGATTACCACCGCCGCGACGGCGCCGAGGATGAGGGACAGGGCAAGGGCCACTCCGCCCGAGGTGAAGAACCAGGGGAGCAGCGGGACCAGCGCGCCCAGCGCGAAGCTGGCGGCTGAGGCGGACGACGCGGCATAGGGGTTCCCCAGGTTCTGGGGGCTGACGCCGAGCTCTTCCCTGGCATGGGTCTCGAGCGCGAGCTCCGGGGTCCGCATCATCTCCGCCGCCATCTCACCGGCCACGGCGGGATCGACGCCTCTCGACTCGTACAGCTGGGCCAGCTCGGCTCTTTCCGCCTCGGGTGCTCGGCGAAGCTCGAGCGCCTCCATGTCCAGTTCGCGCTGTAGCAACTCGCTCTGGGCCTTCATGGAGACGTACTCCCCCGCTGCCATCGAGAACGCGCCGGCCAGCAGGCCCCCGATGCCGGCCAACCTCACCAGTCCCGGCGACGTGTTCGCCCCGGCAAAGCCGAGGATGAGCGAGATGTTGGTGACGAGACCGTCGCTCACACCAAGGACGGCGGCCCGCGCTGCGCCCCCCTGGATCTGCCGGTGGTGCCGCTCCGGGGGCGCCGGCCGGGCTGAGCGTCTAACGGTGGGCATCCTCATCTGATTACCGCGACGATGCTAAGAGTCACGATGAAGTTGAACAACCCATGAGCGATCATGCCCGCCCCCAGACGCTTGGTCAGATAGGCGGTGTATCCGAGCACCACGCCCAGGGCAGCCGTGGCGGTGACGACCGAGATGTTGCCCAGTCCGAGGCCGAACTGGTAATGCGCCAGGCCGAAGCAGGCCGCCTGAGCGGGGATCGAGGCCAGACCGATCCGGGCCGAAAAGGCCCGCCGGAGAAAGCCCCGGAAGAACAGCTCCTCGAAAAACGGCGCACCGATCGCCACGATGACAGTGACGATCGCCACCCCGACGGTGTTGCCGGCCTGGTTCCTGATGATGTTGGTGTTGCTGCCATGAAATCGCGTCCCCGCGAAAATCCCGCCCACCACGCCGACCACGAAGAAGCAGGCGAGGGCGGCCAGGAGCCCGGCCCAGATATCAGACGGCCGGAAACCCAGCCCGAAGTCGTCGGTCAGCCGGCCGGTCCCATATTTCCGGCTGACGAACACGCAGGTGCCACCAAGTCCGATCCACAGACCCGCCACGCTCATCAATATCTGAGCCGCGTCGCTCCCGGGAAATGCCAGCAGGGCAAAGGCCTGAAGAATGCCACCCAGTACGAAGCCGACGGCCACACCCGCCAGCCCCCACCAGGCAGCCCGGGTGGGAATCCGGCCACGCTGCTCTGGCTCCTCACGATCCTCAACTCGCTGGCCAGGATGCGGCGCGGGGTAGGGAGCGACATGCCATGTCCAGTCATGCCCGTCCCACCACCGGAAGGCGGGTTGACCACCAGGGTCGGGGTACCACCCGGGCGGTGGCAGGTTGACCGGCGTCCACGCCATCGTCGTCGAACGGTAGCGGTTGAACGGTCAATCTGGTCGCCAGGCGAGAGCCGCGACAGGCCCTCCCTTTTTCCTCCTGTCATGCTCATAGCGGTATGAACAGTCTTCGGGCGGCGGCCGCGGCCATCGACCGACGTCGCTGGTTCTTGTTGTGGGTACTCGGGGGAGCAGCCTTCTTCCAGGGCTACGACCTCAACATCATCGCCGTCGCCCTCCACCAGCTGCGGCACAGCTTCGGCTTGTCGCAGGCCGATGCTTCCCTCTGGGTCAGCGTGGTGTTCCTCGGTGCCCTCCCTGCAGTCTTTCTCACCCGTCAGGCCGATCGCAGAGGACGCCGAACGGTGTTGCTGTTCTCCATCCTCGGGTACACGATTGCCACCGGACTCACCGCGCTGGCGACAACCATCGCGGTCTTCGTGGCCTGCCAGTTCTTCGCCCGCGGGTTCCTCGGTACCGAAGATGCCCTGGTGTGGACGATGGTGGCAGAGGAGCTGCCGGCCGGCTCACGGGGATTCGGTTTCGGGTGGCTGTCAATGCTGGCCGCCCTCGGAACAGGGACCAGCGCCCTCCTCTATGGCGTCGTGCTTTCGCCCCTCGGCCTTTCCTGGCGATACCTCTACCTGCTGGCCCTCCCGCCGCTGGTCGGGGTGGCGCTCTTGCGACGGAGACTCCCTGAGAGCCGTCGGTTCACCCGGGCCCAGAGCCGGGGCCAGCTGGCCGAGCACTGGCAACAGATCATTCACCCGCCTCACCGACGGTGGCTGTTTCTCCTTTCGCTGACCGCCGTGCTCGCGTCGCTGACGACGTATGCGTCTACGTTTGCAGTCGACTTTCTCGAGACCCAGCGGCACCTCTCGGTGACGGCGGCCAGTCTCCTCATTGTCGGGGCGGGGGCGCCGGCTATTGCCGTGCTTCTCGCCTCCGGCGCCCTCTCCGACCGCTACGGGCGGAAGGTCGTCGGCTGTTCGTTCGCGCTGCTGGCCGTCTGCGGAGCGTTGTTGTTCTTCTTCCTGGCCCGCAGCCCGCTGTCGCTGTATGTCGCCCTCACCCTGACGTTTGTGGGCACCTTCGGTGCGGGACCGGCGCTGGGCGCTTTCGGGACTGAGCTCTTCCCGACCAGTTTGCGAGCACTGGGTGGCTCCACCGTTTCGATCGCCCGGGTCGCGGGCCAGGCACTCAGCCTCGGCCTCGGCGGACTGTTGCTCCACCTGCTGGGCAGCATGCCGGAAACGGTGGCCGTTCTTGTCCTTGGCCCCCTCGGCATGGTGCTGGTCATCGCGGTCTGGTTCCCGGAGACCCACGGGAGAGAACTCGAGGAGATCAGCGGCGAGCCGGCGGTCACGCCGCCGACGCCGGACGTGCCGATCATGCCCGGGGTACCGGTCGGCCCCTCGTCGCCGTTACCCGACCTGTGAGCGACCGGCCAGTTTGCGCTGGCTGGCGCCGGCTCCGGCCACCTCGAGTCCCGGCTGGCGCCAGGATCACGGCGGCGGCGGGTTCGAGCACGCGGAAGCTGAGACTCTCCTCCAGATAGAGCGTGACCGACGTCGCGCTGTGATCGAGATAGCCGATGGAGAGGTCCTGCCCCGAGTCCAGGATGAAGTCGCCACCTCGAAGGCTCAACACGATGCCGCCCTGCACACCGGGCGCCCACACCACCGGACCCCCGAGGATCCGGTTGAGATGGTCGACCAGCAGCTCACCCGGCTCGCTGGTCTCGATGATGCCGGTGTAGCCCTCCGGGCTGATCGCCAGGCCGTAAGGGCCTTCGATGCCCGCCTCCCTCAAAGTGTTGAGCGCCCGGGCGACTCCGATCGGATACCTGGTGAAGTCGGCATCCAGCGCGATCGACGGATGCGACGAGGCCTGGCTGATTCCGTCAACGCCCGCCGCCTGGTAGCCACCGAACACCACCATGTTCTCGGCCAGCGCGATACGACGGACGGCCTGATCGAGGTCGCCCAGGTCGAGATCGGTGGCGCCCCGGTCGGCGTCGTCGAGCTCGGCCCGGCTGACACTGAACTCGGCCCGCAGCTCGACCAGGGGCAGGACGCGCCGCTGCCGCGCCGTCACTCGCTCGGTCGGTCCTTCGACGGATGCGCTCCGCCCGAGGCTGGTGGCCGAGTGTTGCCAACCCGACGGACCCGAGAAGTCAACCAGCTTGCGGGCGGCAAGGAAGGTGGTGAGTCGAGGCTTGGCTTCGTTCTCTATCAGCTCCCAACCGGCGTCGGAGATGGGAGCCAGCTCACGGAGAAGATGGTTCATTTGAGGCCCCCGATACCAAGCGATCCGCTGTCCTCCCTTCCGGCCGCGGCGGCTTCCGCCTCGGCTTCCACTTCGGTGATCGGCTCGGTCGTGAACAGGTAGGTGCGCAGATGACGGTCCAGGACAGGGTCACGCCGGCGCAACCACTCGAGCGTCATGGACGCATGCTCCTTCTCCTCGTCCCGGTTGTGGGCGAGCACCGCAGCCAGAGAGAAGTCATTGGTTGCCGTCACCCGCTGGTCGTACCAATCAACCGCCTCCAGCTCCTCCTTCAGCGAGACGATCGCGCGGTGGCGATCAATCGTCGCAGCGTCAAGCGCGTCGATCGGCTCGTGCAGGCCTTCGCTGGCCATCGCGCTCCTCCTTGGATTGTCCATGGTCGGCGTGTCCGCACTGCGGACGGGCACAACCTACCCGCACGGCGACAAAAAGAAGACGGTGCGGCTCAGAGGCGAAAGTGGGAGCGCTTAAGGCGTCGAAGGAGGGGGCGTCGACGGAGGCGGCTGCGGCCGCCAGTGCTGGCGAATACTCCCGAGGCTGGTCTGGTCCACGATGTTGGCGGCCTCGGTTGTCGTCCCGTTCACCACTGCCTGGACCGAGACGTTGTCATTGACCTTCACCGTTCCGATCCCGTCACGGCCCGCATTGACAAGGGTATTGGTCGTGACCGAGTACGTCTTCTTGAACTGGTCGGAACTGTTCACCGTGATAGAGGAGGAACTGACCGCGGTGACCTGGCCGACCTGGACGTCGACGGTCTGATACCCGTTGCCGTTGCGCCGCACGAATTCACCGTGCAGGACACCGCCCCCCGGTCCCCCCAGACCGCCTGCCCAGGCGAGGCCGCCGGGTCCGAAACCATGTCCTCGAAATCTCTCTCTCGGCGCCGGCGTAGGTGTCGTGTTGCTGGGTGTGGTCGATGCAGTGGTAGCGGCTGGACGCGAGCTCGGGCCGTCGCCCTCGGCGGCGGACACGCTCACGCCCACAAGGGTCAGGACGCCAATTGCGAGGGCGGAGATGACCAGAGGACGGACGGCGCGCCGCCGCCTCGAATGGTGTTGCCCGGCGGGGCCGGGATCGGAATCGACGCCCCCGATCGAGGTCGCGCCGGGCTCACCGGCTTGGGGAGATTGCGGGGGAAGCGGAGGTCCGAGGGAAAAGTAGTCGTCCGCCGGTGAAGGACCGGCCGGACCAGCTGGACCGGCAGGGCCGGCAGAGGGATCCGGCGGAGTTCCCGGCGGTGGTCCCCAGCTCACCCCGTCATCCACGATGGCACCCCGTTTCCATTGGCGGACCTCCCGGAATGGGTCGCGTCTTCCCGAAATATGACAGATCTACTTAAGAGGATGCTGAAAACCTCGTAGGGCGTCTCTCAGCCTGTCTCTAGGCCGGCACCGGGCAGCAACCACCGCGAGCGGATCTTGCCCGGCCGTGAGGCTGACACTAGCGTCAGGGTTCGCCTGCGGAGCCAGCCGCCGATACAACGCTGCGCAGGCGGGTCAGGGGGGAATAATGCGTCGGTATCGATGGGTCATCGCGACGGTGGTCATGGTCACCTTCGCGCCGATCGCGGCTTGGGGAGCGCCGGTCCCGCGTGTCCAGGCGATGAGCACTGCCGGGTCGAAGACGGGGTACAACGTTTACTGGGATCAGAACGAAGAAGAGGACTTCCTCTCGGTCCCGTCAGGCCAGCAGGGCCAGTTGATACCACCCTGGGACCCCAACGGCCAGATGTGCATACTGCCTCACGGACCTGGTCGTTTCACCACCGCCTACAACCCGACGCTGCCCAGCCAGAACAACCCGGGCAGCCTGAAGCCGGTGATGCAACCGCCCGTTGGGTTAGCGGTATGGGACCGCCACGGTCAGTTCACCGGCCAGACCATCTCCGTCCCCGGTCCCTATCACTTGCCCGGGCAGACGGTTGGCGGGGACATCCCACCCGACGCCAACTCCGACACGTTCAACAACAACGGCACCTACACGGGATGCGCGGTCGACGCCCATGGCAACCTGTTCGCCAGCGACCTCGCTACCGCCCAGGGCCAGTTCCCCCCACCCGACGACGGTCGGCTCGTTGAGTGGTTCGCTCCTGCGTACAGGTCTTTCTGCATCGTGTGGGGACCAACCGCAGGGGGTGTCGGTCCTCACCACGTCGACGGTACCGGCGGGCTCCGTCAACCCAGTGACCTGGCCTTTGACGGGCAGGGCAACCTCCTGTTGACCGAGGCAGGCGCCATCCAGGGAGGGTTCCTGCCGGCCGGCCGAGTCCTGCGGCTCGACCAGGCGTCGCTGCCCCGGCGGGTCTCCGACTGCGGGCCGGACGGCCTGTACCCGAAAGACAAGCTTCAGTACTCCGTGTTCTTCCAGGGGAGCTTGAGCCTGCTGCCTTTCCCCGTCGCCATCGCGAGAGATCCGACGTGTAACTGCTGGGCGATCAGCAGTTCCATCGGCGATCCCGCGGTCGCCTGGGTCGATGACCAGGGACACCCGGTCGCCGGCCGGACTCCGCTGCCGGGCGAGTCGATATCCCAGGTCGGACGGGACCCCAATGCGATCAGTCCCTTCGGCATCGCTT
>JBPYFF010000252.1:0-2616 GCA_051984455.1 Acidimicrobiales bacterium
CGGCTCGATCTCTTCATCAGAAACCCGGACGGGTCACTTGGTCACAGCTGGTATGACGCCGGCCAGTGGAACAACTGGGAGCGGTTCGCGGGTTCTCTTTCGACTGCACCCGCAGCCGCCTCTACCCAGTTCGGCCATGTGGACGTCGTCGCACCGGGTGCCGGGTCGGTCCCCCTGCGATTTGAGCTCCTGCTCAGCGGGCGGTACTGGCAGTCACTTGGAGGTGCGACGACCCAACCGGCGGCCATGACGGCCTTAGATTCGACGACAGAGGAGATCACTGTCACCGGTACTGACAACCAGGTTTGGGCCGGGTCTTTAGGCCCATGAACGGGGTGCCGGCGCAGCGCGTGAGCCCTCGAACCGATCATTGATGCCGAAAGGCGGGAGGCTTAGCCGAGCGTAGTCCGATTGCTGTTCGGGTCCCTGGTCGACATCAGTCCTGTTTGGAAAACATCTTCACCGAGAAGCCCAGGCAGATGAGGGTCAAGGCGAGCACCAGTCCGAGCTCGAGCGCGACCGGCAGCCGCCACGACCCCCAGTGCAGCCCGGGACTGAACTTCAGCCGGGCCGCCGCGCTCACGTTGATGTGATCGAACACCGCCCGCCTCATGGGGTCGACGATGTAGCTGACCGGATCGATTTTGGTCAGCGCCCCCAACCAGCCGGGCAGATTCGACAGCGGGAACACCGCGCCGGAGAGGAAGAACATCGGCAGCACGAAGAGCTGCATGACCACCTGGAAGGACTCGACCTGCTGCATCCGGCTGGCGGCCAGCACGCCGATCGCAGTCAGCATGGCGGCACACATCGCCATCAGCACCAGCAGTTCCAGGATCAAGGCCGGTGACCACGGCACACCTACGAGCGGTGCCAGCGCCAGCATGATCACGCCCTGGAGGGTGGCGACCGTGGCCCCGCCCAGGCTCTTTCCCGTCACCAGGGCGCCCCGGCGGATGGGCGCGACCAGCATCTCTCGCAGGAAGCCGAACTCCCGGTCCCAGACGATCGAGACGGCCGAGAAGATGGCGGTGAACAGGATCGTCATGGCGATCACGCCGGGAAACATGAACGTCTTGAAGTCGACGTGCGCCCCCGGCCCCGACCGGACGATGGGGGAGAGCCCGCTCCCGAGCACGAGCAGGAACAGGACGGGCTGCGCCAGCGATGTGATGATCCGGACCCGGTTCCGCGAGTAACGAATCAGCTCTCGCTTCCAGACCATCTTGGTTGCCCGCAGGTCGTCTTTGAAGGTGCCGCCCGCGACCGAGACGGAGACGATCTCGGGCAGCGGGGCCGTCGTGGTCGTCATGACTCCTCCTTACCGCCGAACCCGCATCATCGGACTGGACTTCAACCGCTCGGTGGCTGACGCCTCTGCATCCCGGATCGTGCGGCCGGTATAGCTCATGAACACGTCGTCCAGCGTCGGCCGGCTCACCCGCACCGACCGGATCGGCACGCCCAGCTCGGCGAACAGCCGGGGGACGAACTCCTCACCCTCGCTCACGTGCACCGTCACCGAGCCTTCGCTCATTGTCGGGTTGAGCCCGAACCGGGCCGACAGCACCACCATGGCGGCCTCATCGTCGTCGGTCGTGATCTCGATCCGGTCCTGTCCGACACTGGCCTTCAGCGCTTCGGGGGTGTCGATCTTGACGATCTCCCCACCGTCCATGATGGCGATGCGGTCACAGTTCTCCGCCTCGTCCATGTAGTGAGTCGTGAGGAACATGGTGATCTTCTCTTGCTTCTTGAGCTGATTTATGTATTCCCAGATGGATGCCCGGGTCTGAGGGTCAAGGCCCACGGTGGGCTCGTCGAGGAACAGCACGCGGGGTGAATGCAGAAGACCCCGTCCGATCTCGAGCCGCCGCTTCATTCCGCCCGAGAACGTGCGGACCAGTCCGTTGCGGCGTTCCCATAGCCCGACCATCTCCATCACCCGGCGCAAACGGCGACCGACGGCCTCCCGCTTCACGCCGTACAACTCGGCATGGAAGCGAAGATTCTCTTCCGCGGTGAGGTAATCGTCCAGGGTGGTGTCCTGAAAGACCAGTCCGATCCTGCGGCGCACCTCGGTCTGGTCGGCGACCACGTCGAAGCCGTCGACCAGGGCCCGGCCTGCGCTCGGTTTGATGAGGGTGCAGAGCATGGAGATGGTGGTCGACTTGCCGGCCCCGTTCGGGCCGAGAAACCCGTACGTCTCGCCTGCCTCCGCCTCGAAGCTGATGCCCTTGACCGCCTCGAAGTCGCCGTAGCGCTTCCTCAGTCCCTCCACCTCGATGGCGCTGCTCACATAGTGAGGCTATCTAACTTTCTGGAAAAATGGGATACCCGGCTGGCTCCGAGCTCAACCGTGCTTCAGGCCCGCTCCGCACAACGGGAGAAGGACGAGGTGGTCGGCGGGCGGCTCAGCGAGCAGTCCGGCGTAGACGGCTGCGGCGGTCGGCTCGACGTACAGGCCCCGGGCGGCCAGGCCGGATTGGGCTTCGACGATGGCATCTTCACCGACCGCGATGACCCGTCCACCGGTCGCCCTTACCGCGGCCAGAACCTGGCGACCCCGTACCGGTGCCTCGATGGCGATGCCCTCTGCCCTGGTCGGTCGGCAGT
>JBPYFF010000253.1:0-2029 GCA_051984455.1 Acidimicrobiales bacterium
CTACCACGGGCACCACGACTCGGTCCAGGTCTCCGTCGCTCCCGAGGCCGACGAGGTGGGCCCGGAGGGGAAACCGGCCCAGGCCCCGGCCAGCACTGGCATCCCCGGCGCATTCATCAAGCTCACCCTCGTCGCCGGGTTCAACGACACCGGCAGCATTGCCCGGCTGCTGGACGAGCACCCGGGCCAGATCGCCGGGATGATCATCGAGCCGATCATCATGAACGCCGGGATCATCCACCCCGGCCCCGGGTACCTCGCGGCGCTGAAGGAACTGCTGCATGCCCACGGCGCCCTGCTCGCCTTCGACGAGGTCAAGACCGGCCTGACGGCAGGCCCGGCCGGCGTTACCGGGCTGACCGGCGTGGTGCCCGATATCACCTGCCTCGCCAAGGCCATCGGCGGCGGGGTCGCGATCGCCGCCATCGGCGGCTCGGCCGAGGTGATGGGGCACGTCGCGACCGGCGACTACGACATGGTCGGCACGTTCAACGGCAACCCACTCGCGCTCGCCGCCGCCCGCGCCATGCTCTGCGAGGTCGCCACGCCGGACGCCTACCAGCGGATCGACGCGCTCGCCCAGCGGGCCGCTTCGGGCATCGAGCGGGAGATCGCCGCAGCCGGACTGGCCGCGCACGTGGCGACCGCGGGCGCCAAGGGGTGCGTGGTGTTCTCCGGCCAGCCGGTCCGGGACTACCGCGGCTACCTGTCCATCGACGACCGCTTCAGCCACGCCCACTGGCTGTTCCAGCACAACGGTGGCGTTTTCCTTCCGCCCTGGGGCAAAAGCGAGCAATGGCTCATCTCGGTTCAGCATGATGAGTCCGACATCGACCGTCTGGTCGCGAACTTCGGCGTGTTCGCCCGCGCGGTGGCGCCGTGACCGGATATTGCCCAGGTAGGCCTTGTTTCTGAGTAGTTTGCAGGAGTACGTGTTATTGACGGACTGTTCAGTCAGGATGCGCCAACGACGGGGTGGAGGTGGGTGTGGCTGATGTGGAGACGTTCGCGAACGCTAAGATCCGGCCCATGACCGGAGGCCAGGTTCAGCTCGTCCACCTCGTCAAGCGCTTCGCCGAGGTCACGGCCGTCAATGGCATCAACCTGGAGATAGCCGGAGGCGAGTTCTTCTCGCTGCTCGGCCCGTCCGGCTGCGGGAAGACCACCACCCTGCGCCTCATAGCGGGGTTCGAGCAACCCACGGAGGGATCGATCCTTCTCGATGGGCGGGACGTCGCCCATACTCCGCCCCACAAGCGAAACGTCAACACCGTCTTCCAGTCGTACGCGCTGTTTCCCTTCCTCACAGTGGAGGAGAACATCTCGTTCGGGCTTCGCTACAAGAACGCGACCAAGGCCGAGGCGAGGCAGAAGACCGCAGAGGCCCTCGCCCTCGTGCAACTTGAGGGCCTGCAGAAACGCCGCACCCGCCAGCTGTCGGGTGGCCAGCAGCAGCGGGTCGCGCTCGCCAGGGCCCTCATCCTGAACCCGGCCGTGCTGCTCCTGGACGAGCCTCTCGGCGCCCTCGACGCCAAGCTCCGCAAGGCCCTTCAGATCGAACTGAAGGCGCTGCAGGAGGAAGTGGGCATCACGTTCATTTACGTCACCCACGACCAGGAGGAGGCGCTCACCATGTCCGACCGCCTGGCCGTGATGTCGAACGGCAGGGTCGAGCAGGTCGGCAGCCCGGCGGACGTCTACGAGGAGCCCTCCACCGCGTACGTCGCCGACTTCCTCGGGGTGTCCAACATGATGTCGGCGCTGGGGGACGGCGGAGGAAGGGTGAAGCTGGGCGACTTCCAGCTCATGGCCGCCGGCGGCGAAACCGGCGCCCGGGGACGGGTCAGGCTTGTCATCCGTCCCGAGCGGGTCCGCCTCGAGGATCATGGGACCTCCGGCGACAACCGGATCCCGGGCATGGTCGAGCGCGTGCTCTACGTGGGCTCCATCATCCAGGTCGTCGTTCACCTCGCGCATGGCGAGACCCTGCAGGCATGGATGCAAAATCGCGGCGGAGACCCGCCCTGGC
>JBPYFF010000254.1:0-2588 GCA_051984455.1 Acidimicrobiales bacterium
GAGCGGTGCGCCTTGACCTCACCCAATCGCTTGAGCTGGGTCTCCTCGACTTCGGGACCGATGGAGAGGATCGGTGTCTCGTCTCCGTTGTCGCTCTCGGTGTAGCGGTTCATGCCCACGATGATGCGCCGGCCTGCGGTGAGCTTTTGCTGGAACCGGTAGGCCGCCTCGGCGATCTCGTTCTGAAACCAGTTGCCGTCGATGGCGGCGAACACGCCTTCGAGCATGCTGCCCTCGCCCCATTCGTCGAGCTTGGCAAAGACCTCCTCGGCCCGCTGCTCGATGTCGTCGGTCAGCGCCTCGACGTAATACGACCCTCCCAGCGGGTCGGCCACGAGCGCCACGCCTGTTTCGTCGGCGAGCACCTGCTGAGTCCGCAACGCGATCCTGGCGGCCTTCTCTGTCGGCAGGGCCATGGCCTCGTCAAAGGCGTCGGTGTGAAGGCTCTGAGTGCCGCCCAGCGCGGCCGACAATGCCTGGATGGCGACGCGGGCGATGTTGACCTCGGGCTGTTGGGCGGTCAGCGAAACGCCTGCGGTCTGGGTATGAAAACGCAAGCGATGGGATCGCGGATCAGTGGCGTGATACCTGTCCTTCAGCCAGCGGGCCCAGATCCGTCGGGCCGCCCGGTACTTGGCGATCTCTTCGAAGAAGTCGCTGTGAGCATTGAAGAAAAAAGACAGGCGAGGCGCAAAGTCGTCCACCTCCAGCCCCGCCCCTCGCGCCGCTTCGACGTAGGCGAATCCATTGGCCAGGGTGAAGGCCAGCTCCTGCACGGCGGTCGAACCGGCTTCCCTGATGTGGTAACCGGACACCGACACGGGGTGCCATCTCGGCATCTCGGCCGCGCAGAAGGAGATCACGTCGGCAACCAGACGAACCGAGGGCCGAGGTGGGAAGACGAACTCCTTCTGGGCCTGGTACTCCTTCAGGATGTCGTTCTGGAGGGTGCCGCCGAGCTGACGGCGGGCGACGCCGCGGCTCTCGGCGACCACGACGTACATCGCCAGCGCCACGGACGCGGCCGAGTTGATGGTCATGGAGGTGGTCACCCGGCCGAGGTCGATGTCGCGGAAGAGATCCTCGAAGTCCGCCAGGGTGTCGACCGCGACCCCTTCCCGGCCGACCTCTCCCGCGCTTCGCGGGTCATCCGAGTCGAGCCCCATGAGGGTGGGGAGGTCAAACGCCGTGCTCAGGCCGTCTCCACCGGCTCGCAGGATCTCCTTGAACCGGGCGTTGGTGTCCTCCGCCGTGCCGAAACCGGCGAACATTCGCATGGTCCACGGTTTGGAGCGGTACATCGAGGCATACGGCCCCCGTGTGTACGGGAACAGGCCGGGGAACTCACCATGATCGGGCCCGTACACGGCATCCACGGGGATGCCCGACATCGTCTCAGCATCGACGTCCCGAAGGGCCGACGCCTCGAAGGCGTCATCCCACCGGGCGCGGTTGGCGCGAGTTGTCACACCCCCAAGATAGTAGGACTTCCTACTATTTGTCCAGCGACAGTCGGAAGCCGGTATTCTTCTGGAGATGCCCGCCGGTCGTCCTCTCTCCCTCGACCCTATTGCCGAAGCACGGCGTCAATGGGAGCAGCGCTGGGACGGAGCCGAGGAGATGGCGGCGGCGACGTCGATCATGCGGGCCCAGCAGATCGTGCAGACCCGGGTCGAAGACGTTCTCCGGCCGTTCGACCTGACCTTTGCTCGGTACGAAGCTCTGGTGCTGCTCGGCTTCACCCGCCGAGGTGCGCTCCCGATGGGCAAGATGGGCGAGCGCCTGATGATCCATCCCACCAGTGTCACCAACATCGTCGATCGGCTGGAGGCGCAGGGCTTTGTCCGGAGGCGCCCTCACCAGACCGACCGCCGAACCACGCTCGTGGAGATCACCGAGGCAGGACGGCAGATCACCGAGCGGGCCACCAAGGAGGTCATCGCCAGCGCCTTCGGGCTCGACGCACTGTCCGAACGGGAGGTTGACCAGCTGACCCGGTTGCTCCGGAAGGTGCGGGTCGCGGTCGGCGACTTCACCCCCTGACGCCCCGTAGTGTCGGGGCCATGTCACTGCCCCGTAGTGTCGGGGCCATGTCGTGGTGGAAGTCGGGCATCCTGTACCAGATCTATCCCCGCTCATTCGTCGATTCCAACGGTGACGGAGTGGGCGACCTGCCGGGTATCGCCAGCCGGCTGGACTACCTGCAGTGGCTCGGCGTGGACGGGATCTGGCTGAGTCCGGTCACGGTGTCCCCCAATGCGGACTGGGGCTACGACGTGGCCGACTTCTGCGACGTCGATCCTGCGTACGGCACACTGGCAGACCTCGACCGGCTGGTTGATGAGGCCGGTCACCGTGGCATCCGGGTGCTGCTCGACCTGGTCCCCAATCACACCAGTGACCGCCACCGCTGGTTCGTCGACGCCCGTTCCTCACCAGCGGCCAGCCATCGGACGTGGTACGTGTGGGCCGATCCCAAGCCGGACGGCGCAGCCCCGAACAACTGGATCAGCGCGTTCGGCGGTCCGGCGTGGACCCTCGACGAGCCAAGCGGTCAGTACTACCTCCACAACTTCCTGCCCGAGCAA
>JBPYFF010000255.1:0-2193 GCA_051984455.1 Acidimicrobiales bacterium
CGCCCGCGACACTCCGGCGCCGCTCCCGTTCGCCGATCACCTGGACCAGGTCCCGGTCCTCCTGCTCCTGGTGGCCGATCTCTCACGGCTGGCCACCATCGACAACGGCCTCGGTCGGCAGAGCATCGCCGGAGGGGCTTCGATCTACCCGTTCGCCCACAACATCTTGCTGGCGGCGCGCGACCGCGGCTACGGGGGCCATTTCACGTCGGTCCTGGCCCGGCAGGAGCCGGCGCTGCGCGAGTTGTTGCGCATACCCCCGGAACAGATCCTGGCCACCATGCTGCCGCTCGGCCGGCCGGTCAAGGAAATCACCCGGCTGAGCCGAGTGCCGGTCGAAGCCTTCACCCGCCAGGAGACCGGGGACGGCCCCAGCCTGGTCCGCCCCTAGGACCCTGTTGAAGAACCCCTCGACGGGGGTGGTCGCTGGTCGTATGGTTGGGGTTGCGAGCCCGGGAAAGCTCGGACCGAAGCGCCGGTATTGGGAGGGTGGAAGCCGGTCGCCCTGGTAGGGCTGTGCCCGATGGTGTGGTTCCCTCTTTGAGACACCCGGGCCCGCGCGCTGCTGGTCATGGGGCGACCGCCCAGGTGGTGCCGTTGTGGTCGAGGCCGAGGTTGACCAGGCGCCGCAGGTTGATGGCGGCGACTCGCAGGGAGAGTCCGAGCCGGTTCTTGGCCACGCCCCGGTAGCGCAGGCGACGGTGGCCTCGGGCGACCAGCCATGCGATGGATCGTTCGACCATGGGGCGCTGTTGACGGTAATCGTCGGCGAAGTTACCGTCACGCCAGGCTTGGCGGGCCTGGGTCAGTTCCTCGTCGTGAGCGTGCAGACGCAGTGTTCTTCCTTCTTTGGCCGTTGTGCACGACCTCCTCAGCGGGCACGCGCCGCAGTGGGCGCCGAACACGGCGTTGCCTTTGGCGGTGATGGTTACGCTGTGACCGCCCGGGCAAGTGGCGGTGCCGGCGCGCCGGTCGATCAGAAACTGGTCGCGGTCGAAGCCGCCCGGGACCGGCGGTTGCAGCGGGATCGGCTTGATCGCCTGTTCGTGGCCGGCCTGACGCAGACTTGAGCGCACCTCGCCAGAGCCGTAGGCGGAGTCGGCCAGCACGACCAGACCGGGGTCTTCACCTTTGAGTAGCGCTACTCCGTTCGGGCCGTCCGGGGCGTTGGCCGGGGTCAAACCGGCGGCGGTGATGATCCCGGTTTCGGGTTCGACGGCCAGATGCGCCTTGTAGCCGTCGCGGTATTCCGAGCGGCTCTTGTGCATGTGCCGGGCCTCGGGATCGACAGTGGAGATCACCCGGTCTGGGGCCACCCGCTGGGCGATCCTCCAGCTTCCCTCCTCCTCGCCCGGCTCGACGTCCTGGCCTGCCACCAAAGCCAAAAGGCCGACCGTGTCGGCCTGCTCTGCGCTGAGGCTGACGGTCTCCAAGGCGGCGATGATGGCCCAGGCGTCGTTGACCAGACCGCTGACCAGCGCCTGCTTGGCCAGCGGGTCGTCCCAAGCGATCACCGGCTTGGCCGCACGGTCATAGTCGTGGGCTGACACCGCCACTGCGGCCGCCTCGGGAACCACTCGGCGCACCCGGCGGATAGCCGAGATCAACTGGGTGACCGTGTCCTGGGTGGCCACAGCATCATCGAGCAGCGTCGAGTCCAGCGCCCGGCGGCGACGACCGGACAGCACCCCGGTGGCCTCGACCACCTGGGCCACCGCTTCTTTGATCCGCTCCGGCCGGCCGCTGCCGCCCAGCCGGGTACGCCAGTAGGTAAATACGGTGTAATGCACGCCCGGATCATCGAGCGGCAACCCAGCGGCCACCTTCCAGCGGATATCGCAGCGCAGAGCATCCGACGCCTGGCGATCCGATAGCCCCTCCAGCTCCTTCAACACCATGGCCGCCGCCATCACATCAGCCGGCACCGACGGCCGTCCCGTCCCCGACACGAACAGATCCTCGAACAACTCGTCAGGGAACAACTCCCGGCGGTGATCGGCCAAAAACGCATAGACCGAGCCATCTGGAACCAGCTGCCGGCACAACGCAGCCGCGTCCAGCAGCTGCCGGTTCGGGTCGCTCCTGCCCTGCACGCTTCTTAGTCTGAACGAATCACACCAAAATCGCGAGCACCACTAGACGTCTTTTTCAACAGAGTCCTAGGACCCTGTTGAAGAACCCCTCGACGGGGGT
>JBPYFF010000256.1:0-5980 GCA_051984455.1 Acidimicrobiales bacterium
AAAGACCGCGCCATCCTGCGTCACAACCCGTACCAGGTCATCGAAGGCCTGGCCGTCGCGGCGTTCGCAATCGGCGCCGACCACGCCTACCTGGCCCTCAAGTCAACGTTTGTCAAAGAACTGGAACTGGTCGGGCGCGCTCTGTTGGAGCTGCAGTCCGCCGGCCTGGCCGGCGACGTACCGATCTCGATTGTCGCGGGCCCCGACGCCTATCTGTTCGGCGAAGAGAAAGCCCTCCTCGAGGTGGTCGAAGGTGAGGATCCTCTTCCGCGCCGCGACCCACCCTACGTGCGCGGCTTGTTCGCCACCGGTACCCAGATGGGCTGGTTCGCCCACACTGGGTCCGGTGTCGGCCGGCTCCCGGCGGCCAATCCGACGCTGGTCAACAACGTCGGCACCCTCGCCACGGTCCCCCACATCCTCCGCCGCGGTGCTGAGTGGTACCGATCCTTGGGGACCCGGGCGTCAGCCGGGACGATGGTCTTCACCGTCGTCGGCGATGTGGCTCGCCCTGGATACGGCGAGCTCGAGCTGGGCCTGCCTCTCGGCGAGGTGATCGACATCGTCGGCGGCGGGCCCCGACCGGGCCACACGATCAAGGCCGTCTTCTCGGGGGTGGCCAACCCGGTTATCACCTCCGGCCAGCTCGACGCGCCTGCAAGCTACGAGGGGCTGCGGAAGATCGGTAGCGGACTGGGCGCCGCAGGGTTCATCGTCTATGACGACAGCGCCGACATGGTGTCGGTCGCCCGCATGTTCAGTCGTTTCCTCTACGTGGAGTCCTGCGGCCAGTGCCTGGCCTGCAAGCTCAACAGCCGGATCATCACCTCGTCGCTCGAGAGCCTCGAGGCCGGGAAGGGCACGGTGCGGGACGTAGAGGTGATCGGATCCCGTCTCCGGAAGGTCACCGACCTCAGCCGCTGCTATCTGCCGACCGAGGAGCAAGTTGTTATCAGCAGCATCTTGCGGACCTTCCCTGAGGAGTTCGTTGATCGACTGGAGCGACCCACCCGGATCACCCGGTCCTACCAGCTACCCAAGATCGTCGAGATCGCCCACGGCCGGGTGATCTACGACGACCGGATTGCGGCCAAGCAGCCCGACTGGACGTACGACCAGCAGATGCTCGCCGGCTGAGCGACCACTGCTCCGTTAATCACTCAGCTCGTCGTCGTCGTCCTGAGGCCGGTCGCCGTTGGTTGACGGCCGGCTTCGAACCCTCGAAGCGCGCCACCCCGGTTCGAGCTGCTCTCGCGCCCGCAGCGCCTGGCGGGCCCGCATCACGTCCGTGCGGGTGCACATCCCGACCAGCCGGTCACCGTCGATGACCGGCAGGTGCTGGATCTCTTCTTCCAACATCTTCTCCAGAGCCTCGGTGAGGGGGTCGCTGGACCTGACCGATACGACATCGGGCGTGGCCACCTCGCGAAGCGGCTTATCGGGGCTGATGTTGTCGTTTTCAAGCAGGTCGGCTCGAGAGATAATCCCAACACAATGCCCGTCTTCGTCCACGATCGGATAGGCACCGTGACCATTCGCCTGAAATCGCTTCGCTGCCTCACCGGCGGAGGCGGTGATGTCGATGGTTTCAACGTTGGGGCTCATCACCGCCGCCACGGGAGTCGTGGCCAGAATGTCCGCGTGATAGTCGGACGGCACCCGAAGCCCTCGGCGAGTGAGCTTCTCGGTCATGATGCTGTCCCGCATGAGCGCACTCGCCACCAGGGTGGCGACAACGGTGGCCAGGATCAGGGGCAGGATGGCGTTGTAGTCCCGGGTCAGTTCGAACATGAACACGATCGACGCGAAGGTCGCCCGGGTGGCGGCACCGAAGGTGGCGGCCATAGCCGCCAGCGCGATAGCGCCGGCCGAGATGTGCAGCCCGGGAACCTGTTGAGCCAACCGGCCGAGGAGGGCGCCGAATGACCCGCTGATCAGGAGGATGGGCGCGAGCGTTCCCCCTGACGTACCGGACGCGAGTGCGACCCACCAGGCGAGAAGCTTGGCCACCGCGAGGATTGCGAGGGTGCCCACCGCCAGCTTCGCATTGAGCACCAGGCTGATCTGGTCGTAGCCGACGCCGAGGACCCTGGGTACCAATAGCCCCACGGAGGCGAAGCCAACCGCGCCAATGGCCGGCCACCAAAACTGTTTAACGGGCAGGTGCCGGAAGCCGCCCTCGATGAGGAACAGGCCCTTGTTTATGACCACGGCGAGGCCGCCACAAGCCAGCCCGAGAGCGGCGTAGATGGGCAGTTGCGACAATCCGGCGAAGTCGTGCTGCGGGACTGCGAACAGCGGGCCGGTCCCGAACAGGGCGGCATGCATGGCGGCGGCGACGCTGGATGCGATCGCCAGCGGAATGAGTGCTCGGGTCGAGAACTCGAAGACCAGCAACTCGATGGCCAGGACGACGGAGGCCAGCGGGGCACCGAAGGTCGCTGCCATGCCGGCCGCAGCGCCGGATGCGAGCAGGATCTTCCGCTCACTGGGGGAAACCGGCACGATCTGGCCGAGGAGAGACCCGACGGCGCCGCCGGTGACGATGATGGGCCCCTCGGCCCCGAATGGGCCTCCGGTACCGATGGCGATGGCCGCGGACACTGGTTTGGCCACCGCGGTGCGGGGCGAGATCCGGCTCTGCTTGGTAAGAACCGCTTCCATGGCCTCGGGAATGCCATGACCCCGGATGACCGGCGCCCACTTCGCCATGAGCCCGACGATCAGGCCGCCCGCGACCGCGACCAGGATCACGTTGGGACTGCGATCCAGCTGGGTGAAGGACGGCAACTTCCAGGCGACACGGTGGAAGAAGGCGAGATTGGTGAGAAGGGCGATGAGGTGCACCAGAACGTAGGCCGCGAGACCCCCGGCCAGGCCGATGAGCACGGCCAGGCCAGAAAGCAGAAACACTCGACGGGACGCGGTGGAAGAAGTGATAGACCTATCGTAGCACGACATTTCCTCGATGTCGCCGGTGCGGCTCAGCCCAGGGACGAAAGGTCCTCCAGCATCTGCCTCCGGAAGCGCCGCAGCTCATCGCGGTGCAGCCCGGAGAGCGCCGCCAGCTTCGTCTCGCCCAGCAAAGTGAGGATCAACCGCTGGCAGCGGGCGTCATAGGGATCAGGCCTCCTCTCGAGCAGGCCGGCCGCCGCCGCCCGGTCCACCAGCTCGACGACCGAGTGGTGTCGAAGCTTCAACGAGTCTGCTACGTCCCGAATAGTCGGCGGTTGGTACCGGTCAGCGCCTTTGATGGCCAAAAGGAGCTGATGCTGGGCGGGAGTCAATCCCACCGACCTGGCTGCCTGCTCGGAAAGGGACAGAAAGGCCCGCAGCCCTCGGCGGAAATGAGCCAGAGCCCGGTACTCCGCGGCGGTCACCGGTCGTCGGGAGGCACGAGCGGTCGACCCGCGCTCACTCGCCATGGGCCGGTACCGTTTTCTGTCCCTGGGGCAGCCGGCTGGCATTGCAGCCCTCTCCGGCGAGCCGGCGCTCGATGCGCTCCAGCCGCTCTCGCCGCTCGCGTAGTTGCCGCCGATACTCCCAGCTATCGGTGTCGGCAATCTCGTAGCTCAAGTCGGCCAAAGCCTGACCCAACAGCATGCGAAGCTCCTCCGCCTCCTCAAGTTCCAGAAGAAGTTCCATGAGACCTCCTCTTACTACGATACTATCGTAGTACGAGCTAAGTTTCTTTGAGTCGGGTCCTAAACGTCCCATCAGGAAGGGGGAGCAGTGGAGGAACAGCACCGTGCTCCGACGATCGACCAGCTGGCCGCCGAGCTCGACCACCTGGCTCGCGACATCGACAAGGCCCGCTGGGACCTGGCCCGCTGCCACCACATCGGGGAGCCGCATTTTTGCGATCATGCGACACCCAGATTCCGGCTCGCCCTGGAAGCAAACCTGCAGAGACTGAAGCTGCTGGAGGATCGCTGGCGGCAGAGCCAGGACCAGGCCGCCACCGAAAACGGGACTGCAGAGGACAGGGACGCGACGAGAAGGCTGGAGCAACTCGGGCGCCACCTGGATCGCATTCGACGGAAGCAGGCGAGGGCGGCCCACGAAGCCGAGCGCCACTTCTGCGACCAACCCGAGTAGCGGGTAGCCCGGCCCTGGGTCCGCCGCTTTCCTCTTGCCGGTAGTAGAACCTGTCGGTTGAGGATGGGCGACAGCGACACAGAGACCGCCCGACGCTCCGCTGGACCGGGCTCCGACGATGGCCGGTCGCCGCCGGAGAACGTTGGCGAAGACCTGAGCGACGCCGCACTCGTCGTCGCCATCGGTCGCTGGCAACCGCAGGCCCTGGCCGAGGTCTATCGTCGCCACGCCGGCGCGGTGTATGCACTCGCATCCCGGGTCCTCAGGGATTCGAGCCTTGCCGAGGAGATCGTGCAGGAGGTCTTCTTGCGGCTGTGGGCCCGACCCGAGACGTTCGACCCCGAGCGGGGAAGGCTGCGATCATTCCTCCTCGCCCAGGCACACGGGCGGGCGGTTGACGCGGTGCGGGCGGACGTTTCCCGCCGGCGGCGAGAGGAGCACAGTGGATCGGAGCCGCCCCCTGGTGACGCTGACGTTGACGATCAGGTATGGAACGCAGCGGTCGCAGGCCAGATCAGGACGGTCATGGCTGCTTTGCCCGAGAAGCAGCGAAAGGCGCTCGAGCTGGCCTACTTCGGTGGTCACACCTGCCGCGAAGTGGCCATCGCGCTGGGCGAGCCTGAAGGCACGGTGAAGAGCCGCATCCGGGCCGGGCTCCGAAGAATGCGGGCAGAGCTGAACAGCGCCGGAATCGACCCGTCATGACCGCAATGAGTGCTCACGAGGACATCCAGGAGCTTCTCGGTGCCTTTGCGCTCGACGCCCTCGACCCCCCGGAGAGGGCGCAGGTCGAAGAGCACCTCAAGCAGTGCGCCGAGTGTCGCCGGGAAGTGGACGAGCACCGGGACACGGCTGCCATGTTCGTCGAGGAGCACGTCGAGCCCCCGGCAGAGGCCTGGGAGCACATCGTCGAGCGACTCGACCAGCCCGCTCCGGCGGCCGGGAGGGAGCGCCGAGCGGTCGGACTGCGGACCGTCCTCAGTCTGGCCGCGGCGGCACTCATTGTCATCGCTGGGCTCGGCATCGCCGTGGTCGCCCTGGCGGAGCGAACTCCGGCGCCGAGCACCAGCCAGGCCGCCCTCCAGCGAGCGGCCCAGACCGCCCTGACCTCGCCCGGGGCGAGGCGGACGACGCTTCGGTCAGCCGACGGACGGTTGTCGATCGAGGTGGTCGTCCTTCCCAGCGGACGCGGCTACCTGGTGAGTAACAACCTGCCCCCGCTTCCGAACGGCCAGACCTATCAGCTCTGGGCCAAGACCAACAACCAGCTCGTCTCCTTCGGCGTCCTCGGGGAGACCCCAGGCGTGAGTTCCTTCCGGGTGGAACCTCCGGTCGTCGCCCTGGCCGTCACGGACGAGCGGGCCGGGGGAGTTCCGGCACCGACAACGGCGCCGCTCCTCGCAGGCTCCCTGCCTCCGGAATCAGGATGAGCGACGAGAGCCTCGAGCGAGCTCGGCCGCTTTGTCTCGGCCTTCCCGGGACCTACCGGGTGGTGGCGCCAAAGCAACTGGTGGACCGGCTGGGCGATCGGTAGTCCCCCCTCCTTGGGCCAAACCGTCATCCGGATGCAGGCCGGCACCGAATGATCGACTGAGCCGAGGGGGCAGCCGTCCTCGCCCAGAAGAATAGGAGCACTCGATGAAGCCGCTGAGCCGACGGACGTTCTTGAAACGGGGGTCAGTGGCGGTCGCGCTGGCAGGCGCCGCCTCGTCGCTGCCCGTCCTGAGCGAGGTGGCCGACGGCGGTCCGGCGACGGCGGCGTCGGCGCCGGCCGAGCTACCGGACGGCGCCAATCTCTCTGAGGCCCTCATCGCCCATGTGCGCGACCTCGGCCGGGGCGAGATCAGCCTTTTCGTCGGGGAGCGGGAAGTCGTCGTCAGGG
>JBPYFF010000257.1:0-3994 GCA_051984455.1 Acidimicrobiales bacterium
AGGCGGGCGACGGGGCCCGCACCGGCCGGCTGGTGGCCCGCCACCTGCACGAGTCCCAGCGCTACGTGCTGGCCGGGGGCAAGCGCCAGCTGATCACGGTGGAAGGGTTGTCCAAGGCGCCCTGGTAGTCGCACGGCGTCACCCTGGTTGCGAAGGTTGGGCCGGTAGTGGCGTGGGCGCGAACGGACCGGTCATGGCCGACCGCATCACGATTTCCCGGACGATGACCCGCGGAGGAAGGCTGTCGATCCACAGGATGGCGCTGGCCACGTCCTCGGGCTCGAGCAGCCAGAGGTTTCCATGGGCGGCAGTGCCCAGCATCTCGGTGCGGACGGGTGCCGGCGTTATCAGGTGGACGCCGATCCCGTTTCCCTCTACCTCGCCCGCGACGGCATTCGCGAACGCGTTGACTCCGGCTTTCGCGGCGGAGTAGGCGGAAAAGCCTCGTACCCCTTTCAGCCCGGCAGTGGAGGATAAGAAGAACAGCCGGCCACCGGGCTTCATCCTGGGCAGAACCGCCCTGGTGATCAGATAGGTCGCGCGCAGGTTGGACTCGATAACCCGGTCGAACAGATCGTGCGGTTGGTTCCGCAGATCGGCCCCCTCCACCAGGCCGGCGGCGTGAACGACGACCGCCGGGCTTTCCGCCGCTTCCACGATGTGCTCGACGTCGTCTTCTTTGGTGCAATCGGCGGCGATCCAGCGAGCGCCGATCTCTTCGGCGGCGGTGCGGAGTGGGGCCGGTCGGCGGGCGACGAGGAGAACGTCGTAACCCCGGTTCCGCAGACCTCGAGCGCAGGCCTTTCCGATGCCACCACTCCCGCCGGTGATGATCGCGGTTGGGTCCGCCATGGGTCCTCCGACTCTCTTGACGGGCCCCGAGCCCGTGGTTACTCTTTTAGTAAAATCTTAACTATTTCAAGCGCGGGGGTTCCAGGAATGGCGTACGGGGCTGAAGCTGGCGTCTGTCCCGTCGTCCATTTCGATCACCATTCTCCCGAGCATGCCGTTGATCCGTGGTCCGCTTATCGGGAGATGCGGCAGCTGTGCCCCGTCGTCCAGAGCGACGCGTACGGAGGGTTCAAGGTGGTGACGTCGTACAGGAACGTCACTGCCATCGCGCAAGACCCCGTCACCTTCTCGTCCCATCACGACGCAGACGGCACCGGCAACGGCTACGGCGGGGTGACCATCCCATCGGCGCCGCTCCGGTCAATCCCGGTGGAGACCGACCCACCGGAGCACACCAGGTACCGCCGTTTGCTCTCCCCGCTCTTCACCCAGGCGGCCGCCGACGCGGCAAAGCCCCGAATGGCCGAGATCGCCGGACACTTCGTCGACGAGGTCATCGAGGCGGGCTGGTGTGACCTGGTAAACGACATCGCCGTCCCCGTGCCGGCCGCCTTCACCCTTGATCTGCTCGGCATTCCGACCGATCGATGGCGCCGATACGCCGTACCCATGCACCAAATCGTCTACGCCCCCCAGGACACGCCTGAGTACGCCGAGGCGGTCGAGGGCACCAACTGGATTCTCGAGGATGTCGCCGCCGAACTGGCCAAGCGACGGGCCGGGCCGCTGACGGGCAGCGACCTGCTGACGCACCTGCTGCGATCGGAAATCGATGGCGAGCCGCTGGACGAGCGCACCATCCTGGAGATGGCCTGGCTCGTGATCGTGGGCGGCCTCGACAACACGGCGTCGTTACTGGCGAATGCCTTTCTCTGGTTGCATCGCCACCACGACCAGCGTGACCGCCTCCGGGGCGATGATCAGCTGACGGAACTGGCCTTCGACGAGTTCTTGCGGTACTTCACGGTCACTCAGGCCCTGTCCCGGACCGCCACGAGGGACAGCACGATCGAGGGTTATCCGATACGAGCGGGCGAGCGGGTCTTCATCGTGTGGGCCGCCGCCAATCGGGATCCGGAGGCATTCGATCGTCCTGAGGAGGTCGTGCTCGAACGAAGCCCTAACCGTCACCTTGGGTTCGGGTGGGGGCCCCATCGCTGTGTCGGCGCGCTGGTCGCCAAGCACATGTTCTGCACGACACTTCAGGAGGTCCTCACGAGGATGCGCGACTACCAGGTAATCGAGTCCGAGGTTCAGGGCTACCCGTCGGTCGGTATTGCGTGCGGGTTTATCAACATGCCGGCGACATACACGCCATCGGTCAAGACAGGGGCGGGTCTGACGGATCGGCGGGCCGATGGCTGACCTGGCCGAGTTCGATCTCAGCGGCAGGAAAGCCGCCGTCACGGGGGGCGCCATGGGAATCGGCGCCGGGATCGCGGCCGCCCTCCATCGGGCGGGCGCTCAGGTGGTCCTGATTGACAAGGACATCGAGGCGGCCACCGGAACGGCAAAGGCCCTGGCCGGTGGTGGCGAAGGCGCCGTCCAGGCCATCTATGCCGACATCCGCATCCCGGAGGAGTGTGACGGCGCCATTGCGGCCACAGCGGAGGCCCTCGGCTCCCTGGACGTGCTCGTGAACAACGCCGGCATCTATCCAGTGCGATCGCTCGACGAGGTGACCCCGGATCTGTTCGACTCCGTCTTGCGGACCAATCTCTGGAGCGTCCTGTACACCAGTCGGGCGGCCGCCCGGATCATGGGGGAAAGGCTGGAAGGAGGCTCGATCATCAACGTTGCCTCGCTCGAGGGCATCAAGCCGAGCATGCTGGGTCTCTCCATGTACGGAGCATCCAAGGGCGGAGTGGTGGCGTTGACCAAGCACCTGGCACTCGAGCTTGCTCCCATGAAGATTCGCGTCAACGCCATCGCGCCGGGTGCGATCGTCACTGAGGGCTCGGCCAAAATGACAGAGACCAGCGAGATGACCGAGGAAGAGCGCCAGCAGATGCTGGCCGCGTTCGAGGCCAAAGTGCCACTGGGGAGGCTGGGGCAGCCGCACGATCTTGGAGGGGCGGCGACGTTCCTGGCGTCCCGGGCCAGCGCCTATATCACCGGCGCGCTGTTGCCAGTCGATGGCGGACTGCTGCTCTCGCCATGAGTGCGGCGGGAAGTGAGGTGGGGAGGACCAGATGAGGAATGGACACCGGGTCATCGATTCGGATGGGCACGCCATGGAACCCTGGGACCTGTGGGATAAGCACATCGACAAGGCGTTTTACGATGACCGCCCTCGATGCGATCCCGACACGACCGACGTCGTGGTGCTCGGCCACGTCATGTCGCGCAGCACGCAGCCCACTCCTGGCTACGACCTCGAGCCCTACAAGAAGGCTATTCAGCAGGGCTGGCCAGAGCGCTTCGCCGAGCAGCGGGCCCGCGGCTTCTCGGCTGACTCCTACGTCGATGCCTTGGATGCTGAGGGTGTGGACGTGATGGTTCTCTTCCCCACGCGGGGCCTCTACGCCGCTTCTGTCGAGCATGTCCCCGGTGCCCTATCCGCCGCCATCTGCCGTGCCTACAACCGGTGGGTCGCCGATTTCACGTCGTACAGTTCGCGCCTGGTCGGAGTGGCGCTCATGGCGTTGCACGATCCCGGCCTGGCGGCAAAAGAGGCTCGCTACGCGGTGGAAGAGTTGGGACTGAAGGCGCTCATGGTCCGGCCCAACCCGTACGAGGGCAGGACACTCGATCATGCCGCCAATGACGTCTTTTGGGCCGAGGCCGCCTCGCTCGGTGTGCCGGTCGCGACCCACGAGGGCGCGGGGGTGTGGATGCCGGAATATGGCTTCGAGCGCTTCTCGTCACGCCTCGCGCAGCACGCCATCTGTCACTCGTTCGAACAAATGGCCGCGGTCGTGTCCTTCACCACCGGTGGCATTCTGGAGCGGCATCCCGACCTGAAGGTAGCGATCCTCGAGTCCGGCGGTGGGTGGCTGCCCTACTGGTTGAGCCGGCTCGACGACCACGCCGAATGGCTCCACGACGTCCCGACGGAGACCGGCGAGCTCCGAATGAAGCCGAGCGAATACTTCAAGCGACAAGGGTTCATCAACTTCGAGGTGGACGAGCCCGGGCTCGA
>JBPYFF010000258.1:0-3365 GCA_051984455.1 Acidimicrobiales bacterium
TCCTCCGCACCGATGAGCCCGAGAGCCCGGCGGACCTCGTCGTCGGTCGCGCCCTGCCGTCCCAACCTGACGTTGTCGAGGATCGTGCCCTGAAACAGGTAGCCCTCCTGCGGTACGACGACGATGCGCTCACGGAGCGACTTGAGGGTGGCGTCCCGGAGGTCGACGCCGGCGTAGCGGATAGCACCTTGCTTGGGGTCATAGAGACGCGCCATCAGCTTGGCGAGGGTCGACTTCCCTGCTCCGGTCGGACCGACCAAAGCCAGGCGTTCGCCAGTGGTGACGCTCAGGCTGACGTGATGAAGGACGAGAGGCGCGTCTGGCTCCGCATCGGTGCCGTAGAAGAAACTGACGTCGCACACCTCGAGCGTCCCGCGCTCCGGCAGGTCGACCGCCCCTGTCCGCTCCACCAATGACGATTTGGTGTCGAGCAAGCCGAACAGTTTCGCCAGAGCGGCGCCGGCGGACTGCACGGTGTTGAAAAGCTGGCTCAGTTGCTGGATGGGATCGAAGAGGTAGATCAGGTAGAGCACGAACGCCGCAACCGTCCCGGTTGTGACCTCCCCCTGGTGAACCAGCCATCCGCCGATGCCGATGACCGCCGCCGTCGTCGCCGCGCCGGCGAACTCCACGACGGGAAAATATTGCGTGGCGACCCGCACGGCCTGCATGTTGGCGTCAAGCTGGCGACGGTTGCGGCGGCTGAAACGGCCGAAGTGGGTGTCCTCCTGGGCGAAGGCCTGAATGACGCGCATGCCGGAAAGCCCTTCCTGGAGCGTTGACAGCGTTTGGCTGACACGGTCCCGGACGTTCAGGTAGGCGCGGTTTGAGTGGCGGCGAAAACGGATGCTCGCCACGATCACCACCGGCAAGGTGATGAGACACACGGCAAACAGCTTGGGAGAAAGAACGAGGAGAATGGCAAGAAGCAACGCCAGGGTGAGCAGGTTCTGAATGAAAAGGATGAGGCCGGTCTGGATCAACTCCTGCAATGCATCGATATCCGATGTCATCCGGGCGACCAGCTTGCCGGTGTGCTCCGTATCGAAGAAATCCATCGACATCGCCTGGATGTGGCCGAAGACCTTCACCCGCAGGTCCCGCAGAAATTGCTCCCCCACCCGGCTGATCAGCAAGACCTGCGCTCGCGTCAGGAACAATGCGGTGATGGCGATGATCAGATACGCGACGGCGGCTCGGGTCAGCGCGGCCGCGCTGTGATGGGGTCCGGTCAGGCCCTTGTCAATGCCGTACTTCAGAACCAGGGGTCCCGACAGCACCGCGAGGGTGGAAAGGATGAGGACGACGATGCCGGCGAACGCCTGGAGCCGGTAGGGCCGCAGCAGACGGATGGACCGCCACAGGACTCGCCTGGCCTCAGCCCGCGTGAGCTGGTCCTCCTCGGCGACACCATGGTGACCCATCCAGCCCATCAGGCATCCACCCCGGCGCGCCGTTCCGCCTTGGCCAGCACCTCGCGATAGCGCTCGTTGCTGGCCAGCAAGCCGGTGTGCGTTCCTTCCGCGATCACCCGGCCTCCATCGAGCAGCACCACCCGATCGGCCAGGGCGATGGTCGCGGCTCGGTGGGCGATGACAATGGTGGTGCGACCCCGCATCACTTCCGTGAGGGCGGCGCGGATCTCGTGCTCCTTGGTCGGGTCCACCGAGCTGGTGGCGTCGTCGAGGATGAGTACTCTCGGATCGGCCAGGATGGCGCGGGCCAGCGCAAGTCGCTGGCGCTGGCCACCCGAGAGTGAGAAGCCACGCTCGCCTATCTCGGTGTCATAGCCCTCGGGCAGATCAGTGATGAACTCATCGGCGCCCGCCAGCCCGGCCGCCCACTCAACCTGATCGAACGGTGCCTCCGGGTTGGCGAAGGCGATGTTGGCACGGACGGTGTCGGTGAAGAGAAAGGTGTCTTCGAAGACGATGCCTACCGCCTGCCGGAGGTTGCGAAGCTGGAGGTCGCGCAGGTCGATCCCGTCGATGCTGACACTTCCGTCGTTGACGTCATAGAAGCGGGGAATGAGCCGGGCGACAGTGGTCTTGCCCGACGCGGTCGGGCCGACCAGCGCGACGGCTTCCCCAGGGGCGACCTCGAAGTTGAACCCATCAAGGACGGGCCGTCCGGGGTGGTAGCCGAAGCGCACGTCCTTGAAGCTGAGCGCCCCGAGACCGGCCTCGGCGGGAGGCTCGTGGGGCGGTGGCGGGGGAAGTCGCCGGGCACCCGGCCGGTCGGTTATCGCGGGATCGGTGGCCAGAATCTCGTCGATGCGGGCTCCCGACGCGACCGCTCGCTGGGCCTGGGCGACGAGCATTCCTGTCATCCTCAATGGGACGATGAGGATGACGACGTAATAGTTGAACTCGACCAGCTGGCCGACCGTCAGGTGCCCGGAAAGCACCTGGTTTCCTCCGTACCAGAGCACCGCGACAATGCCGAGCGCGGGCAGCAGGTCGAGGATGGGCCAGAACCGTGACCGAATCCTCGCCGCATTCATCGAGATGCCGAACACATCGTCGGCCTTGTGCCGCATCCGTTGGTCCTGGATGGCCTCAGCGCCGAATCCTTTGACGGCGCGGATGCCGGTCACGGTCTCTTCGACGACAGTGGCCAGCTCGGCCAGTTCCTGCTGGAGTTCGACCGAGACGGGATGAATGCGGGACGAGAAGCGCTTGGCGGCCACATTGAGGAACGGCAGCGCCCCGAGCGTGAGCAACGCCAGCTTGACGTTTATGAGGAGGAGGATGACCGTGACGGCCACGACGGTCGCGATGTTGGAGATCGTGATCGGGACCATGGTGACCAGGCTCTGAATCTGCTGCAGGTCGGTTGCCGCCCGGGACATCAGCTGGCCGGTCTGGGTCTCGTCGTGGAAGGCGAAATGGAGCCGCTGGAGGTGCGCGTACAGCCGCTCCCGGAGGTCGGCCTCGACCCGCCACGAAGCCGCAAAGGCCGAATATCGCCTGAGACCGGTGCAGGTGGCCGAGACGAGGCCGATCCCGAGCAGGATCAGGGCCCATTTGAGGAGGGAGCCGTGGTGAGTGGCCAGGATGCTGTCGTCGATCGCCCACCCGACCACCTTTGGAATGGCGACCTTGCAGCACGTCCATACGAGCCCGGCGACCACGCCGGCGGTGAGGATCCAGCGATAGGGCCGGAGCGCGCTGAAAATCAGTGCCCACCCGCGCCGACGACGGTTGGCGGGATCCGGCACGGGGTCGAGACTACTTGACCGATAGGTCAAGTCTCCTGGCGGCTTCCAGATTCGGGACGATGACCGGCTCGGCGCCGAACAACTCGGCCGCCATGCCCCGGGCGGTTTCTCTGACGGCAGCGTCGGTCGGGGCGCCGACGAAGAT
>JBPYFF010000259.1:0-5763 GCA_051984455.1 Acidimicrobiales bacterium
GTCTCCTCCTGTGCGATGAGGTCAGGGTCCAGGACGGACGAGATTAATGGTGCCCCGGTTCGTCGATTCGGCCGCCAGGCTGACTTTCGCGCCCACCCATTCGCTCGCCTCCATGTGTCGGAGCAACTCGGCGTCCTCCACCCGCGCATAACAGCGGGTTCCGTCGGACAAATCGCAGATGGCGAGACCCCATTCGGGCTCGCCGCCCCGGGAATGGGCGACGGTGTAGCTGGCGACCGTCGCGGTTGTCCCATTGGGCGCGGCGGCGGTGATGGCCCTGGGCGGGCGGGCATCCAGCCCGCGCTGTACGGCGGCCTGGTCGACGTCCACGAGCGAGGTGGGCGGTGTGGTCGAATACAGCCCGAAGATGTGCTTGGTCAGGTGCATGCCGACGCCGCTGACCAGCCCGAGGCTGCCCGGGTCCCGGCGCAGCACGCCGGCCATTGCCGCAATGCTGTGGGTCAAGTAGTCGCTGCCGGCTCCACCGGAAAACGGAAGGCCGCCGGTCACCGTCACGCCGCGCCGGTCACCGGCGTTGATACCGAGGGCGTCGAGGGCGAGCGTGACGGAACTGCCGAAGCAACTGTAAAGGTCGAGGTGGGCGACGTCGTCGATGTCGACCGAAGCAGCCCTGAGGGCGGCCGCGCTGGCCTGTTGCATGGCCGGCGACGCCCACAAGGGATCATGCTCAGCGACATAGGTCGGGTCGGTCGCGTAACACCAGCCCCGGAGGTACACCCTGCGGTCGGCGGGCACGCCGAGCTCGACGGCCTTCTCATGGCTGGCCACGATGACCGCGGCGGCCATATCGACGTCCATGATCGACACCATGTACTTGGTGTACGGGTATCCCACCATTCGATTCTCGGGCGTGGCGGTGATGAGCTCTTCTGCGGTGCGGGCGAAAGGGAACCACGCGTAAGGATTGCCCGCCGCCACCTCTGTCATGGGCGCCATCAGGTGGCCGAGCTGCCGCCGGTACTCCTGGGGAGCGGTCTGGCGGTGAGCTCGACGGGCGATGTCCCAGATGGGAAAGGTGAGCCACGCCTGAAATACGTCGTGAGCCACTTCCGCCGGGTGGAAGGGGGCCTCGAAAGGGAACGGCTTGCGTTCCGGATCAGGAAAACTCCAGCCCGGCTTCTCGCCCGCCTTCTTCAACTGCCGCCTGGTTTCGAGTGCCTCCGCGCCGGTGATGATGGCGAGATCCACCTCGCCCCGCATGATGGCCTCGGCCGCCGTCTGGACCAACAGTTGAGGAGTGGTGCCACCGATGCCGGAGTACACGCACTGACGGGGATAGATGTCGAGGCGCTGCGCCAGCCTTCCGGGAGGATCGTCATACTGCCAGCTCTGGCAATAGACGATCTGGATGCTGTCGGTCGCGTCGAGAACGGCTTGAGCCTTTCTTGTCGCGCCTGCATTTGCCGCCGCCGCCCGGCACACCCGTTCCCACGCGACAAGGGGTTCGGGGGCGGGCTGCTGGCCGGGAGGGACGGTTTCCTGGGCGACGCCGATGACGCATGGAGCCCGGCCGTCCGGCATGGTGGCAGGGCGGGAGCTCAAACCCTCAACGGCCCTTCCAGACGGGAGCTCGTTTCTCCGCGAAGGCGCGCGGACCTTCTTTGGCGTCCTCGCTCTGGAAGACGGTCGATGAGAGCTCGGACTCGAGCTTGAGGGCGCCCTCGTAGTCGAGGAACAGCCCCCGCATCACGCTCTCTTTCGTCGCCTGGACGGCGAGAGGCGCGTTGGCGGTGATCCGCCGGGCCATGACAAGGGCGGCATCGAGGAGCTCGTCGCCGGGGACGATCTGATTGATGAGGCCCATTTCCAGGGCTCGGGCCGCCGGTATCAGATCGGCGGTGAGGAGAAATTCCATTGCCTGCGGAAACGGCACCTGGCGAGGCAGCCGGACAGTGGTGCCGCCACCCGCGAACAACCCTCGCTTCGGCTCCATAACCGCAAACTGGGCGTTGGGGCTGGCGATGCGTATGTCCGTGCCGCACAACATCTCCATCCCGCCGGCCGTGCAGAATCCGTTCACCGCCGCGACGATCGGCTTGTAGATCTTGACCTGCGGTGGTCGCAGGACCGCGTAGGTCCCATCGCTCAACGTGCATCCGTCGATCTCCGTTACCTGACCGGCCGCGATATCGCTCTGCAGCTTGGTGATCTGAGGGATGTAGGTCTTCAAGTCGGCGCCGACACAGAACGACTCGTCGACACCCGTCACGATCGCGACCCAGGCGTCGGGGTCGTCCTTGAACCGGCGCCAGGACTTGGCCAGATCCCGAAAATGAAACATGTCGAGGGCATTCCGGGGCGGCCGGTCGATGGTGATGAGCGCGACGTGCTCCTCGCGCATCTCGTAGTGGATCGGCATCGCTGACATGGTAGTCAGGGTCGAGGCGGCCCCTTCCGGCTCATCCCTGACACGGACGTCATAGTAGGGTCGCCGGAGTGCGCTTCGGGCTCCTGCTTCCCGTTCTCTCCCGAAACCCGCGGTTCGACCCGACCAGATGGGACGCCAGTGCCGGGATTGACGAACTGGCGACGATCGCCCGCACAGCTGACCGTCTTGGGTACCACTGGCTTTCATTCCCCGAACATGTGGCGGTTCCGGACGAGGCGGTGCCGATCCGGGGCGGCACCTACTGGGCAACCCTGCCGACGATGGGTTACCTCGCCGCGGTCACCACGCGCGTTCGGCTCACCACCTGCGTCATCGTTCTCGGCTACCACCATCCCCTGGATGTGGTGAAGTCCTACGGCACGCTCGATCGGATCTGCGATGGCAGGCTGATTCTCGGCGTCGGGGTCGGCTCGCTCCAGCCAGAGTTCGACCTGCTTGGTGTGCCGTTTCAGGACAGGGGTCCGCGGGCCGATGACGCCATGCAGTTCATCCGGACAGTGTGGGGGCAGCCCCGACCCACCTACCGCGGGGCCTTCTATCAGGTGGACGGTTGGGTGGTGGACCCGGTCGCCCCTCGAACCGACCTGACCATGTGGGTGGGCGGCCGCACCCGGCGATCGCTCCGTCGAGCCGCCTCGCTCGGTGACGGCTGGATGCCCTTCGGGTTAGGGCCCGAGGAGCTCCGATCGATCCTGAAGTCGGTTCCCGTCGCCAGCCTCCGTCCGGAGGCGCGGCCCGGCTTCGACGTCGTGTTGCACCCCGAGCCGCCGCTCGATCCCCTCGCCGATCCGGCCGGGGCGCGGGCCAAGGTCGAGGAATACGCAGAAATCGGAGCCACCATGTGCAACCTCAGGTTCCGGAACCGGTCCCTCGCCCACTATCTCGAGCAACTCGAGGCCTTGACGTCGGTCGTGCCCCCGGGTTTCGCCCGCTAAGCCGGCCAACCCTGCGAAGCCGGCGAACACGCAACCGCTATCGTGCCGGCCGCCGGGCCGCGGCCCGAATCTGCGCCTCCGGCTCCTTCCGGTCGAGATAGTCCCGCCACGACGTGACCAGCCCGGCCTCGTCGACCTCGATGATGGTGGCGCCGTGCATCTCGATTCTCGTCCCCGCACCGGCCGTGTCCGGCAATGATGGCGTGTACGTCGCCCGCCCGATCCACTCGAACACCGCCCACGATTGACCACCTCGAATGGAGGTGATCTCCTGCGTCCAGTCGGGAAACACCGAGCGCGTCTCCCGCGAGATCCGCCGGAGGTCGGACGTCGGGGTCGTCGTGGCCGGGTCGGAGAATCTCGCCCCGGGCGCAAACAGCCCCGGCCAGTCGCCGCGCCCGGAGACGTCGAGCGCCTTCTCCGCCCGCCTGGCCCACGCGTCCCAATCCATGTCACATGGGATGTTCACGCAGGTAGGCGTAGATGTTGGCAAAGCTCTTGTTGACGTCGTCGGGCAGCGGCACCGGCCCACCAAGTGCCCGGGCCCCCCAGGTGATCTGGGCGGTCCGTTCGACCAGGGCGGTGATGTGCAGGGCCTTGTCCGGCCGGGGCCCGACCGCGACCATGCCGTGATTGGCGAGCAGGGCGGCGCCCCGGCCGTCCAGCGCCTTGACGGCGTTCTCGCCCACGTCGGGCGTACCAGAAGCGGCGTAGTCCGTGCAGCGGACTTCGCCCCCGCAGAAAACCGCGAACTCGTCGATGCACGCGGGAATGGGCTGGTGAGCAATGGCAAACATCGTCGCCCAGACTGGATGGGAGTGAATGACGCTTCCCACGTCGTCGAAGGCGCGGTAACACGCCAGGTGCAGCTTCATCTCGGACGAGGGCGACCGACCGGCCTTGGCCTGCAGCACGTCGCCGGTGGGGCTGACGGAGACCAGGTCGTCCAGCTGCATCTCTTCGTAGTCGACTGACGAGGGAGTGATGACGATGTTGCCGTCAGCGCAGCGGGCCGAGATGTTGCCGGCCGTACCCTCCACCAGCCCCCGGCGGAGCATGTCTTTGGCAGCCGCGAGGACCGCTTGCTCCGGGTTGTCGACAGATCTCATGACGGAAGGACCTCCGGGTTGACGATATGCACCGGCCGCTCGCCGGCGAGAAGCCGTTCGATGTCATCGGCCACCATCCGCGCCTGGCGCGCCTCGGTGTCCCAGGTGGCTCCACCGATGTGAGGGGTGAGCACGACATTGGGAAGGCCGACCAAAGGATGGTCGGTCGGCAGGAACTCGCCCACGAAGTGGTCGAGGCCGGCCCCGGCCAGCTTGCCCAAGCGGAGGGCGTCGACCAGGGCGTCGGTGTCGTGCAACTGGGCGCGTGCCGTGTTGAGAAAGACGGCGCCGTCCCGCATGGCCGCGAACTGGTCGGCGCCGATCAGACCGGTCGTCTCCGGCGTCACGGGTGCATGCATGGAGACGATGTCCGCTTCGGCCAGTAACTCGTCCAGTCCGTGCTTGGCCTCGTCGTTGTACGGGTCGTGGGCGATGACGCTGACGCCCAGTCCCTCGAGCCGCCACTTGAATGCCCTGCCGACTGCGCCGAGACCGACCAGGCCGGCGGTCCGGCCGGCAATCTCCCACGCGCGGAACCGCTGATAGGGGATCGTCCCGTCGCGAAAGATCTGGCCGGTTCTGACGTCTTCGTCGGCTGCCAGCACATGGCGATTGAGGGCGAACAGCAGCGCCACCGCCATCTCTGCCACGGCGTCGGCGTTGCGGCCTGGTGCCCTCAGAATCGGGATGCCGGTCGCGGTCGCGGCGGGAATGTCGACGTTGTTGGGGTCGCCCCGCGTTGATGCAATCACCCGTAGCGGCAGATCCAGCACTGGTCCCTTGACCGAGTCGCTCTCAACGACCAGGATGCCAGCGTCCTCCTGGCGGGCTCGATCGGCCAGTTGCTCCGCTTTGTAGATCCGCAACGGGCTCTGGTCGATCCAGGGGTCATAGATGACATCGGCCAGCCGGCGGAGCTTGTCGAGTCCTGCGCCTCGAAGAGGAGCCGTCACCAGCGCTCGCGGGCGGATAGCCACGGGCGCCATGATTGCGTACCGTGACGACCATGTCATATTTCCGGGGGCAGCCCCGTGGCTGAGGTGACCGTGGGCATCGACATCGGGACGACCGCGGTCAAGGCCGTCGCGGCCGATGAGAACGGCAACGTCGAGGCCCGGGTTCGCATCCCTCATCGCCTGGTCATCCCCGCCCCCGACCAGATGGAGCACGACGCCGAGCAGGCATGGCGACAGGGGCCGCTGCGAGCGCTGGCCGCGTTGAAGCGGCCGGACGCCCGGGCTCTGGCGATCTCCGCCATGGTGCCCTCCATGACAGCCGTCGACAGTGAAGGCCATCCGCTGAGCCCAGG
>JBPYFF010000260.1:0-3857 GCA_051984455.1 Acidimicrobiales bacterium
CGAGGCGATGGGTGTGACGGTGTGGCCCATGGTCGAACTCGAGGCTGACGACGGCCTGAGCAGCGCAGCCGCGGTGGCGACGGATGACCCTTCGGTCGACCAGGTGGTTATCTGCACTCCCGACAAAGACCTGGGCCAGTGTGTTCAGGATGGCCGGGTGGTCCAGCTCGACCGGCGCAAGCGATTGGTCCTGGACGAAGCCGGGGTGAAGGACAAGTTCGGCGTTCCTCCTGCCTCCATTCCGGACTACCTCGCTCTGGTCGGGGACTCGGCCGATGGCTATCCCGGGTTGCCGGGGTGGGGGGCGAAGTCCTCGGCCACCGTCCTCTCGCACTACGGGACCATCGAACGGATCCCCGACGCCGGCGCGGAGTGGGCCGTCTCGGTGAGAGGCGGGCCGGCCCTTGCCGCCAGCCTGGCCGCCCGGCGGACCGAGGCGATGCTGTTCAAGGACCTCGCGACACTCCGGGTCGATCGCTCATTGCTCACCTCGGTGGAGGAATTGCGCTGGCGAGGACCGACGGAGGCCTTCGGCGAGGTGTGCGCCCGGATCGACGCGGGCGGGATGCCGGCGCGAGCAGCGCGGGTGGCCAAGCAGCGCTGAGCCGGTCGGGCGGCTCGGCCGCAGTCCTACGCCCGCGGCACCGGTGCCAACGACCGACCGAGGGCATCGGCCAGCAGCTCGTGGTAGCGCACCCGGCTCACTTCGACCGCCCCCAGCGTTACCAGGTGGGGTGTTGCCCACTGGACGTCGAGCAGGGTTGCGCCGTGGTCCCGAAGCAGTGCGACCAGTCCGACCATTGCGACCTTGGAAGCGTCGGTTTCCCGGTGGAACATCGACTCGCCCGCGAACAGCCCGTCGATCGCCACCCCGTACAACCCTCCGGCCAGCCGTCCCGTCGGTGTCCACGCCTCGACGCTGTGAACCCATCCCAGCTGGTGGAGCCGGCTGTACGCCCGCTTGATGTCCTTGCTGATCCACGCGCCCGGCCGATGCCGGTCGGCGCAGGCCTCGAGCACGTCGTCAAAGGCGGTGTCGACCCGGATCTCGAACCGCCGGGTGGACCTGCGCAAGGAGCGGCTTACCCGTAGCCCGCGGAGGGGGACGATGCCCCGAGGGTCGGGTGACCACCACGCCAGGAGCCCCCTCCTGACGGGCATGGGAAACAGCCCGCTCCGATAGGCGTTCAGGATGGTTCCTGGCTCGAGATCGGCGCCCACACCGACCACTTCCCCCTCGCCCGCCGCCCGGGCAATGTCGGCCACGTTGGCGGGGAACGTCCACCGGCTGGGCGGCGGCTCGATCGGCGGGCTCGACCCGGAACTCACGCCTGGAAGTCTGCCGCGCTGGTCGCCCGTTGCTGTCAGTACCCTCTAGAGCGATGGCAGAACACTCGATGAGGGAACGGCTCGACGACCTGGCTCGACGTCGGGAGGAGGCGCTGCACGCAGGCCCACCACACGCGGTGGAGCGACAGCACGCCAAGGGCAAGATGACCGCCCGGGAGCGGATCGACTACCTGGTCGACGAGGGCTCATTTCAGGAGCTGGACATGCTGGCCCGCCACCGGGTCCACGGTATGGGCATGGATGACAACCGACCTTATACCGACGGGGTGATCACTGGATTCGGAAGGATAGATGGCCGCCGGGTCGGCATCTTCTCCCAAGATTTCACGGTGTTCGGCGGAGCACTGGGTGAGGTATTCGCCGAGAAGATTCACAAGATGATGGATCTCGCCATATCGGTAGGAGTGCCGGTGATCGGTCTCAATGACGGGGCTGGAGCCAGGATCCAGGAAGGGGTGGTGTCCCTCGCCGCCTATGGCGGCATCTTCTACCGGAACGTGGCCGCGTCGGGCGTCGTCCCCCAGATCAGCGTCATCATGGGTCCTTGCGCAGGCGGCGCCGTCTATAGCCCGGCCATGACCGACTTCATCTTCATGGTCCGGGAGTCAAGCCACATGTTCATCACCGGACCCGACGTGGTGAAGACCGTGACCGGCGAGGAGGTGAGCCTGGAGCAACTCGGCGGCGCCATGTCGCATGCCACCAAGTCCGGCGTGGCGACCTTCGTGTCGGCCGACGAAAAGGCGTGCCTGGACGAAGTCCGCTATCTCTTGGGTTTCCTGCCGTCCAACAACCTGGAGGAGCCTCCCTTCGCCGAGACCGGCGACGACCCCGGCCGGCTGACACCCGAGTTGGCCGGCCTCATGCCGGCCAGCCCTAGCCAGCCGTACGACATGAAAAAGATCATCGCCGCGGTCGTCGACGGCGGCGACTTCTTCGAGTACTTCCCCCACTGGGCCATGAACATCGTCTGCGGATTCGCCCGCCTCGGTGGCCAGGTTGTCGGCATCGTTGGCAACCAGCCTCAGGTGCTGGCCGGCGTGCTCGACATCGACAGTTCGGAAAAAGGGGCCCGTTTTGTCCGGACCTGTGATGGCTTCAATATCCCGCTAGTGACGTTCGTTGATGTGCCAGGGTTCATGCCCGGAACTGATCAGGAATACGGCGGAATCATTCGGCACGGAGCCAAACTGCTCTACGCCTATTGCGAGTCGACCGTGCCCCGCATACAGGTCATCACCCGCAAGGCCTACGGCGGCGCCTACGTGGTCATGAACTCCAAGTCCATCGGCGCCGATCTCGCTTTTGCCTGGCCCTCGGCCGAACTGGCCGTGATGGGACCGCAGGGCGGGGTCGAGATCCTCTACCGCCGAGAGCTGGCCGAGGCGGCTGACCCCGTCGCCCGCCGAACCGAGCTGGTCGACGACTACACCGCCCGCTACGCCAACCCCTATCTGGCGGCCGAGCGGGGCTACGTGGACGACGTCGTCGACCCTGCCGACACTCGACGAGTTCTCTGCCAGAGCCTGGAGCTGCTCCGCACCAAGCGGGAAGAACTGCCCAAGCGCAAGCACGGCAACGTCCCGCTGTGAACCCGCCGCCGGAAGAAGAGCTGGCCGCCATCGTCGCCGCGGTCGAGATGGCGTGGCCCCGCCCCATCGTTGTTTCTGCTCATGGCGAGAAACCCAACCCCTGGCGGTTTTCCGGTCGCTGGTGGGCCCGGCCGGTGACCGCCCGCCGGGAGCGGCCCTCGGTCCGCTAGGGGTCAGAAGGAACCGGGGTGCCTCCGGCGGCTGAAGTAACGACGGTCGCAGACGACGAGGCCGTTCTCTTCGACGGGCCCGTCGCCATAGGGATGCAGGGGCTCACACCGGACACCAGCTATGAGCACCGCGGCGTGACCTTCCGGACCCTGCCCCGCCCACCGGGGCCCCGCCTCGCCCGCGTCGCCACCGTCAACGACCTGCACTTCGGCGAAACGGAGTGCGGCGTGATCGAGGGCCTGGAGGCGGTTGTCGGGCCGATCCTTCGATCGCCGCCGGGCGCGGAGCCCTACCCGGAAGTGATGAACAGGGCGGCGGTGGCGGAAATCGGCGCCATTGAACCCGACGCGGTCGTGGCCAAGGGTGACCTGACGACCTACGGCACCGACGAGGAGTACGAGGCCTTCCTGGACTGCTACCGGCCGGTCTTCGCTGATCGCCTTCACTGGATTCGGGGCAACCACGACCGCCGGCTGGCCGCCTTCGGCCCTCGGGAGGTCACTCTGCCGGGTGTAATCCTCGCCATCCTCGACACGACGATCCCCGGGTGGCCGAGTGGCCGGCTTCCGGCGGAGCAGCTGGAATGGCTGGACGAACTGGGCGCCAGGGCGGACCGGCCGGTCCTGATCTTCGGCCACCACCACTGCTGGGACCCCGGCTCCCGGAGCCGGCCGGCGACGTATTTCGGGATCAACCCCGACGACTCAGAAGCCCTGATCGAGGTGGTCGCCCGCCGCCCGGCGC
>JBPYFF010000261.1:0-2451 GCA_051984455.1 Acidimicrobiales bacterium
GGAGAATGTGACGAAGGTCCCTGTTTCGCCCGCCGGGCTCAGACGATTATGTCCAGTGATGAATGGATTTACCGGCTGAGGAGGCCCTTCAATGTCGCAGACCCTGCTCGATCCGCCGAGCGTCAGCCCGGAGCCCGAACCCAATCCACCTCCCGCGGTGCCGCCCCGGCCACCTCTCAACGACAGCGGCCTCTCCGGATGGGCCCTGGCCGGCCTGTTCTTCGGCGGCCTGATCCTGTTCTTCGCCCTGATGGCGGGCTTGCTGCTACTCATCGACCATCACGGCAGTGGCGCCACATCCTCCGCGAGCGGAACCAGTGCCCTCGCAGCCGGCAAGGCGTCAGGACCAACCAGTGCCATGGTCCACCTCTCGGAGTTCAGCATCGAACCCGCCGACGTGACGGTCGCCTCGGGGGGAACGCTCGAGGTCATGAACATGGGCACCATGACGCACAACCTGGCGGTTCGGGACACCTCGTTGGCCACGCCGATGATCAGTGCCGGCGGCACCGCTGAGCTCAAACTCGGCAACCTCGCTGCAGGCACGTACACCATCTACTGCCAAGTGCCCGGCCACGACGCCGCCGGGATGCACGCCACCCTGCACGTGACCGGCGGCAGCGTCAGCACCGGCGGCACCGCCGCGGCGACGAGTGGTGCGGGCAGCGCATCCGGTGCCGCCTCCTCGACGAACTCAGCTGACGCCAAGATCAACTTCAGCGCCAACCCGGCACCGAGCTGGCACGCCTTCGACCCCACCCTTGCCCCCGCACCTGGCGGCGCCGTCCACAACGTTACGTTCCATATCACGGAGATCACCCGTGAGGTGGCACCGGGAGTCACGCAGCAGGCCTGGACGTTCAACGGACAGGTGCCCGCCCCGATCCTGCGCGGCCACATCGGTGACGTGTTCAACGTCACCGTGGTCAACGACGGAACCATGACCCACTCGATCGACTTCCACGCCTCCCAGGTCGCCCCGAACGTGGCGATGGCTTCCATCGCCCCAGGCAAGAGCCTGCTGTATCAGTTCAAGGCCGACTACTCCGGCATCTGGATGTACCACTGCGGGACCGCCCCGGCGATCGAGCACATCGCCAACGGCATGTTCGGCGCGGTGATCATCGACCCCCCGAATCTTCCCCCCGTCGCCCACGAATACGTGATGGTGCAGTCCGAGCTGTACCTCGGACCGCAGGGCCAACCGGGTGATGTCACCAAGATGCTGGCCGACACTCCCGACGCGGTGGTGTTCAATGGCTATGTCAACCAGTACAAGTACGCCCCCATCAAGGTCGACCCCGGGCAGCGGATCCGGATCTGGGTGCTGGACGCCGGCCCGAGCGACATCTCGAGCTTTCACATCGTTGGCACCATCTTCGACACCGTCTACAAAGAGGGCCACTATGAGCTACAGCCGGGCAACCCGACGGGCGGCGGCAGCCAGGCACTGGATCTCATGCCCGCCCAGGGCGGCTTCGTCGAGACGACCTTCGCTCAGCCCGGCGTGTACACCATGGTGTCCCACAAGTTCGCCGACGCCAGCCGGGGCGACCTCGGAACCTTTGACGTGGGCGGCGCTACTGGCGCCATGAACCACTGAGCTCCTGACAGTGAAGCGCACGACGCCCGCTCGGAAAGATCCGCTCGAGCTCCGAACTCGGGTGCTGGCCGAGCCGGCCCGGCGGCGGGTGTGGGATGCGGTGCGGGCCGCCGCCCAACCGGTCGGCGTCAGCGAGCTCGCCACGACCCTCGCCATCCATCCCAACACGGTCCGCCTGCACCTGGCCCGTCTCGTCGAGGCGGGCCTGGTGCTCGAAGCGGTCGAGACCGATCGCCACCCCGGCCGGCCGGGCTACCGCTACCGGGCTGCGGGTGCCGACCCTGCCACCGACGCCGGCGCCTACCGACGCCTCGCCACCCTCCTGGCCCACGCCGTCCGATCGCGCGTCAGTGCCCATGAAGCTGGCCGCGCCGTCGCCGCCTCGGATGCCGGCCCCCTCGCCGGCAGCGACCCGGTTGAGGCGATCGCGGCTGCTCTTGCTCAGGAAGGCTTCGCCCCAGAGGTTCACCACGCCGACATCGACCACATCGAGATCGTCCTGCACGCCTGCCCCTTCGCCGATGCGGCCGCCGAAGACCCCGCCACCATCTGCGAACTCCACCTCGGCCTGGCTGAGGGAGCTGCCCAAGCGATCGGCGGGGTAGAGGTCGACCGGCTCCACATCAACAACCCGTATAAGGCAGGCTGCCGGTTGGAGCTCCGCCGAACCGCTCAACCCCTCCGCCGCGGCTGACGAAGCCCGGCTGAAGTCAGGTCCACAAGCTGGAAGCGCTGGGGTTCAGATTGCCGGCAGGCACCTCTCGTCGTTTTGAGCGTGTTTTTCGCCAGGGGACGCGGTGCCGGTAGAAAACCTGTCTCGGCAGGTCATCGGGCATTACCCCCCGCTT
>JBPYFF010000262.1:0-2842 GCA_051984455.1 Acidimicrobiales bacterium
GCCCGCTCGTCACTCACCGGCGCACTCCAGGTTGCCTCCACGCTTCCTCACAGCGCAGGGGTGTTGCTGCAACGCGGGGCCGACATCGCCTTCGTCCAGGGCATCCACGTGGCCTGTTTCGTGGGCGCAGTGCTGGCCGGCTTCGCCACCGTTCTTGTCCTTCGTTATCTGCCGGCTGGAGCGACCGTGCACGCCGACGCCCACGCGGAGCCCGAGGAGCTTCTGCTGGAAGGCCGGGAAGGGCTGGAGGTCACGCCCGCCCTGGCCGACTGACACGGGCAGCGACGGTCCGGTTCCCGATAACGTCGTCCTCATGTCTGACTCGCCCGACGCTTCGGATCACGGCCAGGACCACGATCACGAAATCAAGATCAAGGGGGGGTCGTTCGAACTGAGCGACCTGGGCCATCTCCTGCCGGGGATGGCGGAGATCATGCCCCTGGTCGGCGGCCGGATCTGGAAGTGCTACTACGCGGGCAAAGCGCGGAATCGGACTCTGGCGGCGTTCCAGCTTTCGGAAGCAGTCAACCTCATGGAGAAGGGATCCATCCTGCGGCCGAAGTATGCCGAGGACATGGACAAGTTCATCGCCGACCAGGTCGCAGCGGTGAGGAAGTGCATCGAGGCGGCGGACTGGGATGGCTTCGAGGCAGTCTTCTCACCCATGATCGAACAGGCCAACGCCTATCACGAGAAATACGACAAGGGCTTCCTCCGCTGGAAGATGCCCGATCAGCCGCCACCTGACCTGGAGATGAGCCCCTAGCTCAGGCGGTATTCGGGCCCGGACCCGCCCTCGGGCGGGGTGAGCCGGCCGCCTTTGGCCGAGATCGCCCCGCACTGGACGCAGTTGGACGGGGAGACCTCAACCGTTACCAACCCATCTTCGGCCTGGGGTCCGACGAAGTAAACCTGAGCCGGGCACAGGTGAGCCCACAGCTCGCCGACCTCCGTCGGCACGCGGCGTTCCATCCGGATGTGGTTGGGCTGATCGTCACGCGTCTTGTTCCCCGCAGCAAACACCGATGACAGCTTGTCGAAGGTGACCTTGCCGTCGGGCGCCGGATATCGGGACGCCCGATCGGTCCGCAAGAGCGGCTGGCTCTCGTCTGGCTCGGTGCGGAGCCGGCCGACACTCACCCTTCCCTTCGACAGCGTCATCACGCCCGCGAGCGGGGCACCGAGCAACAGACCCCGGCCGAACACCTGGCGCATGTCCCGTACCTCGTGGAGATCGCGCCAGATAAAGCTGGAACGGACGGCGTCGTCGTAGGACCCCAGCTCCTCGCCGCCTTTGACGGCGGCAAAAGCCGCCTCGGCCGCCAGCCTTCCCGACTCCACGGCGTAGTGGATCCCCTTGAGAGTCGGGATGTTCACCATGCCCGCACCGTCGCCGCAGAGGAGCACGCCGGGGGCATGGAGGCGATTGGGCAACGAATGGAAGCCGCCTCCCGGGATGGTCTTGGCGCCCCACTCGAGCCGCTCGCCGCCTTCGATGAGGGGGCAGATTTTGGGATGGGTCTTGAACTCCTGCAACAGGTCGTGGACCGAGAGCTCCACGTCCCGGTAGTCGAGGCCCACGACCATCCCGATCGTCAGCAGCTCCTTGCCCATGGGATAGATGAACGAGCCACCGAACTCGCGGTACTTCGGGCTCCCCCGCAACGGCCATCCCATGGTGTGGATGATGCGGTCCAGTGGCCGGGGGACCTTCCAGACCTCTTTCACCCCCAGCTCCCATACCTGGGGGTCGTCGCCTCGCAGACCGAAGTGTTCGAGCGCAACGCCGCTCAGATGACCCTGCGTGCCCTCGGCCAGCACAGTGACGGCAGCCACGATGTCCGTGCCGGGTTCGAAGTTGCCTCGAACTTCTCCGGCCGGCCCGCGACCCTTGTCACCGGTCCGCACACCGGCGACGCGCCCATCCGACACGAGGAGCGTGTGCCCCGCCGTCTCGGGCAGGATCGTCGCTCCGCCTTCCTCCGCTCGCTCGGAGAGCCAGCGGCCGACCCGGGACAAGGAAACGATGATGTTGCCCCGGTTGCGCATGGTGGGCGGTGGCGGAACCGCGATTGCGGCCCCGCTGGTCAAGACATAGACGGATTCGCCGCTGACCTCGCCATAGTTCGGCATGTCTGCCAACGGTGCCTCCCCACCCAGGAGGCGTCGCAACGAACCGGGGTTGAGAATTGCGCCCGACAGCAAATGCGACCCCGGCTGCTTCCCCTTCTCCAGCACGGCAAGGGGAACCTCGCCCAGCTTTTCCGCTGTCTCGGGGTCAGACTCGAGCAGCTGTCCAAACCGGATGGCGCAGGCCAGTCCGGCCGGACCGGCACCGACCACGAGCACGCCGACCTCGATGCGGGCATCCGCAGGATCGGTTGGCGGGGCGACAAACTCGCTGGCCTGATATGGCGGGGGAAAGTCTGCGGCCCTTACCATCAGCCAGTCCCGCGTTGCCGCAGGAGCTCAATGACCTCCGGAACAATGGTGTGCACGTCACCGATGACCCCGAGGTCGCTGAACTCGAAAATGGGTGCGGCTGCGTCGGTATTGATGGCAACGATGACCTTCGAGTTCTGCATCCCCACCTTGTGCTGCACGGCACCGGAGATCCCGAGGGCAACGTAGAGCTTCGGTGTGACGGTCTTCCCGGTCTGCCCGACCTGCGCTGAGTAGGGGTACCACCCGGCGTAGACGGCGGCGCGTGTCGCGCCCACGACGCCACCCAGGGTTGTGGCCAGGTCTTCGGCCAGCTTGAAGTGCTCAGGGCCGCCCAGGCCCATCCCGCCGCCGATCACCACTTCGGCGTCCTCGATCGACGGTCCTGCCTCACCCTGGG
>JBPYFF010000263.1:0-8086 GCA_051984455.1 Acidimicrobiales bacterium
AGTACCACGCTTGCCGCGACGGCCCAGTTAGCCCGGGTTCGCACCCCGATCCAGAGAGCGCCCGCGCCCATCGTCGCCGCGGCCACCATGACCGTCGCCGGGGCCCCCACGGCGGCCACGAGGTAAATGACCACCGCGCAGGCGAGGCCGGCCCCGAAGAGGTCGGCGAAGTACAGCCCGCCGATGCCGCCGGGCTGGCGGCCAAAGAGCGTCGCGATGATCACCCCGGGGGCGATCAAGGAGGAGAAGACGCAGAGGCACATGACCACGAGCAGCACAAAGCTCTTGGTGGATTCGAACGTGCCGTACCGCCAGACGGCGAGGGTGTTCAACTGGATGTAGGCGACCACCGCGTAGGTGATCATCGTGATGGCGGACCCGAGCAGGAGACTCCAGAAAAGGACGGTGTCGGTCGCCGCCTCGCGCAGGCGATTCCAGACGGCGACCAGGACCCCGCCCGTACCGATTCCGAGCAGTGCCAGCCCGATGATCAGGTAGACGTAGTAGTAGAAGAGCTTGTAGGAAATGATGCGGGTGTAGCTGATCTCGATCAGCAGGGTGGCGAAGCTGGCCAGCAGGATCTCGGCGTGGTAGCTCCACCGCCATGGCGTCCTGGCTGCTTGTCGTGTCCCCCCCAGCGTGTTCGCCGGTGCTGTGTCCAGCACGCTCACGGCCCCGTTGTCTAGCAGATGAGTTGTGTTCGTCCTGACGCGAACGGGGGTGGCATCACCCCGCGCCGGGGTCGTCTCAGCACTTCGAGCGCGGATCAGGATGGATCCTGCCCTCTCGTTTACGCTCGGCCGCCATGGAGCCGGACGTCCTCCTCAACATCGGCACGCTTGGGGCGGCCCGCATCACACCCTCAGCCCTCGTCAGGCCGGCCAGGAAAGTTGACGGTGTCGTCGTCGCCGCCGTCGCCGCCCGCGACCCCGAGCGGGCCGCCGCGTTTGCCGCCAAACACGGTATCGCGCGAGTGCACGCTACTTACGAGGACCTGCTCACCGACCCCGATCTTGCGGCGGTCTATGTGCCGCTGCCCAACGGCCTGCACGCCGAGTGGACCCTCAAAGCCCTGGATGCGGGGAAGCATGTCCTCTGCGAGAAGCCGTTCACATCCAATGTGGCCGAGGCCCGACGGGTCGCCGAGGCAGCGACCGGCTCGGGACTGGTGGTCATGGAGGCGTTCCACTACCGGTATCACCCCCTGGCCGAGCGCATGAAGGGCATCGTTGACAGCGGCGTCCTGGGAGAGGTCCGCCACATTGAGACCACCATGTGCATCCCGCTGCCCCTGAAGAACGACATCAGGTATCGCTATGAGCTGGCCGGAGGGGCGACCATGGACGTGGGCAGCTATGCCATCCACCAGCTGCGGTTCCTGTCCGGGGCCGAGCCAGAGGTCATTGCTGCCACGGCCAGGCTGGCCCGGTCCAACGTGGACCGCTGGATGCAGGCCGACTTTCGATTTCCCGATGGCCGCACCGGTCGGATGACCTGTGCCCTGTGGTCCGCCCGCCTGTTCGACCTTTCGATCCGGGTTTCCGGAACGGACGGCGACCTGCACGTGTTCAACCCCACCGGACCGCAATTTTTCAGCCGCCTCAGGGTGAAGTCGAAGAGCCGCGTAGCGACGGAACGGGTGCGGGGCGACGCGACCTACGTCTACCAGCTGAAGGCGTTCGCGGCCGCCTGTCTCGAGGGCACGCCCGTGCCGACCGGGCCGGCCGACGCGGTCGCCAATATGGCGGTGATCGACGAGGTGTACCGGGCCGCCGGCCTGCCGGTTCGCGGCACTCCGGTTGTCGGTTGAGTCCGTGGTGGGGAACAATGCGATCAGCCGAGAGACGAGACGTGTGGAGGCATGATGACCATTGCCGTTGGCGACCGCATCCCCGACGTGAAGGTCATGACGATGACCGATGACGGTCCCAAGCCGGTGCAAACCGGTGAGGTCCTGGGAAAGGGCAGGGTGGTGTTGTTTGCCGTCCCGGGCGCTTTTACCCCCACCTGTTCCGACTACCACCTGCCTGGCTTCGTCCTTCGGGCCGAGGACCTGAAGGGAAATGGGGTTGACACCATCGCCTGCATCGCCGTGAACGACCCGTTCGTGATGGGTGCGTGGGCCAAGGCCAACGCGGTTGGCGACGACATCCTGATGCTGGCCGATGGCAACGGCGCCTTCGCCCATGCCGTCGGTCTGGAGCTCGACGGGAGCGGGTTCGGGCTCGGCACCCGTTCCCAGCGGTACGCCGCGATCCTCGATGATGGCGTCATCACGACACTGAAGGTGGAGAAGGGGCCGGGTCTGGACGTGAGCTCGGCCGACTCAATGCTGGCCGCGTTGTAACCGTCCCGTCGTTGGCGCAGCACCGGGTTCGCTGGCTGTTCCACGCCACGGCCATGGTGGGCGACTACGTCGCGGCTCGCGACCGCCTGACGGCCATCGCGGGCCTGTGCGTACTCGAGGACACCGAGCAGTGGCAACCCGAGGGCGGGCGACGAGGCGGCATGACGTGGATCGGCGACAACTCGCTGGAGCTGGGGCAGCCGATCGTCAAGGGTGGCGGGGCAGCGCGATTTGTCGAGCGGTCCGGGCCGGGTCTGCACTCCGTCGCCGTCCAGGTGGCCGACTGCGACGCGACGGTCGCATACCTGGGGCGTCGGGGCGTCAGGATCGCGGCCCGGCCGGCAGCAGAATTCGTGTTCTCCGATCCACGAGACACCGGTGGGGTGTTCATCGAGTGGTTCAGTGGTGAGCTGGAATTCGACCCCCGATTCGGTGCCCCCCGGCCCCGTCCTTCGGCCCGCGCCATGGTCGAGATCGTGAACATGGCGTTCGTAGGAGCGGTGGTTGATGCTCCCGTTCCGCTGGCGGACAGGCTGGCCGGGCTGCTGGGGACCGAGGTCACGTTCCGGGACTCCAGTGCACCGGCGGGGCAGCCGGCGGCGGGCGTCTCGCTCGGAGACTGCACTCTCGCTCTGTACCCGATGACGACTGTCGACGAGAGCGAGCAACTGTGGGGCTCGCCGTACCGCGGGCCCCGCACCCATCTGCTTGCCCTTCGCTGCCCCGACGTCGATGTGGCAGCAAACCGCCTGGATGACGCCTCGGTCGAGGTCCTCCGGCGAGACGACAACTCGCTGGTCCTGTCACCTGCAGCGTCGGGCCGAGTTCCCCTTCTCGTCACCGATCGGCTGCTTCCTGGAGACCCCCGATCAGCGGCGTAGGCTCCGGCGCCATGGAAGAAGACCAGCTGCGCGAGGTCCTCAGTCAGCTGGGCACCGCCACCGGTGCGCTGCTCAACGGGCTGCGCCTGCTCATCCAGGCGTGGCAGACCGGTGACCAGGACATCGCGGTCGATGTCGCCGGCCAGCTGGCGGGCGCCGCCAATGCCCTCGGGCAGGTGGAGACCGCGCTGGGAACCAGCTTCGGCATCCTGTTCTGACGCTTCTGGACCAGTCAGGATGGTCCGAGAAGCCGCTGGACAAGCTCGTCGACCGCAGCCTCACCAGAACGGACGGCGCCGTCCGGATCATCAGAGCGGGCGACGACCAGCGCGATCTCGCTCAGGGCGGCCATCAAGACGTGGGCGAACATGTCGACCAGCGCAGGCGCGAGGCGCCCCTCCGCCGCCGCCGCACCCAGGGAAAACTGGAGCAGGCCGAGCGACTGCTGCTCGTCCAGCTCGCGCCAGTGTTCCCATCCGAGCACCGATGGTCCGTCGATCAGCACGATCCGCTGGATGACCGGATCTCGTGCCAGCCGCACCCACGCCCGGCAACCGGCCTGCATCGCGGCGACGCTGTCGGACGCCCCGTCCGCGGCCAGGATGGTCTGCCGTCCGGTGTCCTCGAGGAGCCGGGTCAGAACGGCCTCGAACAAGGCCTCTTTGCCCGGGAAGTGGTGATACAACGAGCCCCGGCTTGCGCCGGTCTCGTCCAGGATGGCTTCGATGGACGTGCCCTCATATCCCCGCTCGGCGAAGAGGCGGGTCGCCACGGCGAGGAAGCGCTCGCGGGTGGCCTGCGCTCGCTCCGTCGCTCTCGTCATCCCTTTCTCCTTGACAGACCGACTGTCGGTCTATAACTATATATACCGACAGTCGGTCTATGGGCGGTCGACGGGACACTGTAGCGGTCGCCCATCTCCGGAAAGGAAGCGTGGTGAATCTTCAGACCTTTGACGCCCTTCGCCAGACGGTGGAAACCCGCTCTGGGCTCGTCAGCTACGTCGATGTCGGGGCGGGCCCGGTCAGCCTGTTCGTGCACGGCGTCGGCATGAACGGTTACCTGTGGCGCAACGTCATCGCCGGACTGCAGGACGAGCGTCGCTGTATTGCCCTGGACCTGCCTCTCCACGGGCACACCCCGGCGAAGCCCGACCAGGACTTCACTTTGCCCGGCCTGGCCGCCGTGGTGGAGGACTTCTGTGACGCGCTGGACCTTCACAAGATTGACCTGGTGGGCAACGACACCGGAGGAGCGGTGTGCCAGGTGTTCGCGACCCGGTGCTCCCGCCGGTTGCAGAGCATGGTGCTGACCAACTGCGATACCCATGACAATCTCCCGCCGGAGGAGTTCCAGCCCACGGTCGACCTCGCGGCAGCGGGCGAACTGGCACCGACGGCCGTCCAGCTGGCTGAGACCCCCAAGCTGGCCCGCGAGGTCGTCTTTGCCAGCACCTACGAGGATCCGGAGTGGCTCAGCGACGAGGAGGTGCGTGCCTTTCTCGTGCCTGTCGTCGGTACGACCGAGGTTGCCCGCCAATTTGAGCGGATGCTCATCTCGTTGCGAGCCGAGGACCTGCTGGCAGCCGAGCCCGCTCTCCAGCGGCTGAGCGTTCCGACGCTGATCGTATGGGGGACGGCCGATACCTTCTTTGCGCTGCCCTGGGCCTACTGGCTGCGCGACAACATTGCCGGGGCGACCGGCGTGGTCGAAATGCCGGGTGCCCGGTTGTTCTTCCCGGACGAGCGGGCGACCGACTTGATACCCCATCTCCGGCACCACTGGGCCGAGTACCGGCGGGTCGCCTGACCTACCCGCCCACGTGGGCCCGGAGGTCCAGGGTGGCGGCCACCCCGGCCTCGGCGACCCGGTTCAGAAACTCGACGATGACGTCCAGCTGGTCGTCCGTGTAGCCGGCGCAGATCTGGTGCACCCGCCGCTGCATCCCGGCGTAGTAGCGCTGAACCAAGCGGTGACGGCCGACGGCACTGATGTTGACCTTGCGCCGGTCGTCCGGGTCTCGCTCCCGCCGTATCCAGCCCTCTGCTTCGAGCCGATCGAGGACACCGGTCATGGTGGCCGGGCTGAGCCCGCTCAGCTCGGCCAGCCGGCTCGGCGTCAGGGGACCCACACGGTCAGCCAGTTCAAGAATGCCGAGGTCCCCCATGGCCAGGCCGACGCCGCTGGCGACCGTCTGGTTCAGCCGCGTCAATTGGCCCGTCATATTTCGCAGAGCACGGGTAACCTGACCGATGAGTTCGGCCCGTCTCGGCCGTCGTCTTGACAAAACGTCCCCTCCGAGATACGAATGATTTGGTTTTCGTATTATATCGCAACCGAACGAATGTGACACGGGACACAGTTGCCGAGTCAGATCCTTGAGTAGACCCCGGGAGATCGCCTCATGACCGCTCCGTCGACCACCGACCTGACCCGCACTCTGTCAGAAGACGGCCGGCAACCCCCGGTGACGCCCGGGGGTCCGCAAGGGCCTCGGGGCAACCGCCTGGGCCGCCTGGCCCTGTGGTGCTATCACCATCGCCGGGCGGTGCTGGTCTACTGGATCATCGCCCTGGTCATCGTTACCGGCGTGAGCCGGATGGCCGGTGCCGACTTCCGCAACAAGTTCGGTGGCGGTCATTCCGAGTCCCAGCAGGCGCAGGACTTTCTGAAGTCCCACTTCCCGAGCCAGGCGGGCGACAGCGCCCAGGTGGTGTTTCAGACCACGGACCCCATCACGTCGCCGGCCAACCGGGCAGCCGTGACCGCCGCGCTGGCCTCCCTGCGTGGTATGCCGCACGTCGCCGACGTCCGGTCTCCGTTTGATCCCGGCTTCGGTAGTCAGATCAGTCCGGACGGCCACATCGCGTACGGAACGATCGACTTCGACAAGACCACTGACGTCCTCCCGAAGCAGGCCATTCGGGACGTCGCCGACCGCGCCCTGAGAGCGGCCCACCCCGGCTTCGAGGTCGTGCTTGGCGGTGCGCCCATCAACAAGATCCAGAAGTTCAGCTTCGGCGGGGCCGAGAGCGTTGGTCTCCTTGCCGCGGTCATCATTCTCCTGCTGGCTTTCGGGTCCATCATCGCCATGGGGCTGCCCATCCTGACGGCGCTCTTCGGGCTGGCCATTGCCTTCGGCATCGTCGATCTCATCAGCCACTGGCTGGTCACCCCTGACTTCGCCCCGGAACTGGCGGCCATGATCGGCATCGGGGTCGGCATCGACTACGCCCTCTTCGTCGTCACCCGCTACCGGGACTCCCTCCACGAGGGCCGGTCTCCGGAAGAGTCGGTGACCATCGCGCTCTCCACCTCAGGTCGAGCGGTGCTCTTCGCCGGCTGTACGGTCGTCATCTCGCTTTTTGGGATGTTCCTCCTCGGCGAGTCCTTCATTTACGGCCTGGGCCTGGGCGCCATTGCCGCGGTGCTGCTGGTGATGGCCGCGGCACTCACACTGCTCCCGGCCGTCCTCGGGTTCGTCGGTCACACCATCGACCGTTTCCGTGTGCCTCACCTGCGGCGGGGGCACCATACGCCGGCCCATACGTTGTGGTGGCGCTGGAGCCGGGTCATTCAGCGCCGGCCGTGGCTCTACGGCTCTCTCGCGCTGGCGGTGCTCATCGTGCTGGCGCTCCCGCTCTTCTCAATGCGGCTGGCGTTCACCGATGCCGGCAACGATCCGGTTGGCCAGATGACCAGGCGCAGCTATGACACCCTGGCGAGGGGATTCGGTCCCGGCTCCAATGGCCCGCTCGTCCTCGCGGTCGAGATGCCCAACGGCGTCAACCGGTCGGTCCTGACCGACCTTCAGACGCGCATCCAGCAGACGCCGGGCGTCGCCTTCGCCGTTCCGCCGCAGCTCAATCAGGCGGGAAATGCAGCGGTGCTCATCGTCATCCCGAAGGCGTCGCCACAGGACATCAAGACCGAGCAACTGGTCCACCACCTGCGCAACAACGTCGTCCCATCGATCACCGCCGGGACCAATACCCGGGCCCTGGTCGGCGGGCTGACGGCGGCGGCCGTCGACTCGGCCCAGCGGCTGTCGCAGCGACTGATCTGGGTGATCGGCGCGGTGGTGATCCTTTCCTTCCTTCTGTTGATGGCGGTATTCCGCTCTATCGCCGTTCCCCTGAAGGCGGCGGTGATGAACCTGCTCTCGGTCGGGGCCGCCTACGGTGTCATCGTCGCCATCTTCCAGTGGGGGTGGCTCGGCTCGGTCGTCGGCATCGGAAAGACGGGTCCGATCGATCCATGGATCCCGCTGATGCTGTTCACCATCCTGTTCGGCCTGTCGATGGACTACGAGGTGTTCCTGCTCTCCCGGATCCGGGAAGAGTGGCGCCGGACGGGCGACAACGCCACCGCGGTCGCGGACGGGCTGGCGTCGACCGGTCGCATCATCACCGCCGCGGCCGCCATCATGGTGTGCGTCTTCGCGTCGTTCGTCCTCGGTGACGAGAGGGTCCTCAAAGTCTTCGGTCTCGGGTTGGCCACGGCCGTCTTCGTGGATGCCACCCTCGTCCGGATGGTCCTCGTGCCGTCGACCATGGAGCTGCTGGGGCATGTCAACTGGTGGTTCCCGCGCTGGCTCGACCGGATCGTGCCAAAGCTCAGCGTGGAAGTGGACGAAGAGACCGCGGCCGCGATGGCGGACTAGTTCACGACGGTGACGGCGGAAGCGGCAGGAACCTCGAGCAGCGCGATCCCCGCCCGGCTGAGCAACCTGCCACTGAGCTCCTGACGGCTTCCTGACGGCCAACCGGGATCCCCGGCGGCCCCGAAGAGCGACACCCCTGACGGCCGAGCCCTTGGATCGTGCCGGGTCTGGTGCCGGATGCCGTCGAACCCGCTC
>JBPYFF010000264.1:0-2408 GCA_051984455.1 Acidimicrobiales bacterium
GGAGTAGTCCGGGGTCTTTAGGCGGAGGTCCTGAACCGGAGGTCTTTAGCCGGCGCCGTCGCCGTCGGCCCTCCCGGAGAGCTCCGCCGGCGGCGCGTCGTTCGGCATGCGGGAATACTGACCGGCGTCGCGGCCGCGCTTCGACTCGACGATGTCTTTGGCCCGTTCCTTGCCGAGGTCGACGACGGCTTTTGCCTTGTGTGTTGCCGCATCGAAGGCGTCCGACTGCCTGACCCGATGCAACGTTTTGTTGATCTGCTCGTGTCGTTCCCGGCCGGCCCAGCTGCCGAGGTAGAAGCCGGCTGCGAACCCGACGACAACTCCGCTTCGGAATCCCATACAGCCTGTTCTACTCCGGTTGTCTTTCCTTTACTATCGAACAGCTGTTCGATAGGCGCCATCATGGGACTGATCCGGGCGCTGCTATCGTGCGAGGGTTGGTCCGGGGTAGCTCAACCGGCAGAGCGGTGGCCTGTTAAGCCAATGGTTGAGGGTTCGAGTCCCTCCCCCGGAGCATCTCTCGGCCAGCAGGACGGTTGGAATGAGCGCCACTGCGGAGACAAAGATCTGGGCCAACTCGGGCGACTCCCACCTGGTCGAGCCCCGGGACCTGTTCGACCGGATGCCGGAGCACCTGCGGGAGAAGATGCCGAGGAGCGTCAAGGACCCGGACGGTGAGTTCGAGACGGTTTACATCGACGGGCAGTCCTTCCGGCGCCCGATACCCAGGCCAGACCGGGGCCTCGGCACCGCTGCCATACCCGAGGGCACCGATCCCCTCGAGGTCATCGCCCGGGCGCGAGGTGGCAACAACCCCGACAGGCGCCTCTCGGATCTGGACAATGAGGGAGTTTGGGGCGAGGTGATCTATCCGTCGCTCGGCATCTGGACGTTCAACATTCGCACTCCCGAGGTGGCGCGTGCGGGCACCCGATTCTTGAATGACTGGGCGATCGAATTTCAGCGGAACTCGTCTCGATTCGTGTGCGCTGCATCCATACCTCTTCTCGACATCGACGATGCCGTTGCTGAAGTGAAGAGAGCCGCGGGGGTGGGATTCCATTGCGGCTTCCTGCCGGTCAAGACACCCATCGGCCGGCCCGACTGGCATTACGACGATTGGCTGCCGCTCTGGGAGGCTTTCGCCGAGACCGGCATGGTGATCGGATTCCACATCGGCACCGAGCCCCACAATCCCGATCGGCGGATCGGCGTCTATCACCGCGGGCCCGGCGGGGCGGTGCTCAACTACATGGAGACCAGTTACGGTGGCCAGCGGGCCGCCACCCAGCTCATCGCCGCCGGTGTCCTGGACCGTCATCCGGATCTGAGGGTTCTGGTCTCAGAAGGCGGTGCCACATGGGGACCGTTCGTGGCCGACCGCATGGACGAGGGCTACCGTCAGCACGGGGCATCGGTTCGGCCGAAGTTGTCCAAGCTGCCCAGCCGTTACCTGTACGAGCAGGTGTATGCGTCCTTTCAGCACGACCGCTCAGCGGTATCCGCTCACACCGCCATGGGGTGGGACAACGTGATGTGGGGAAGCGACTACCCGCACTTCGAGGGCACCTTCGGGCATACCCAGAAGACCCTGCACGAGCTGTTCGATGACCTCGACCCCGCCGCCAGCCGTCGCATGCGCATTGGTGCCTTCCAGGAGCTGTTTCCGCACGTGCCGGCGGCACCGGCGGACTAATTCGTTCGCAGGCTGAACCCGGATTAACAAGAGTGCTTGCGATGGTCAGGATCCGCTTCGACGATCGGGTCACGGCCGGCTACGACGCTGCGAGCGCCGAGTGGGCCTAGGGGGCCAGGACGACGACGGACTGCTCGAGGAGCAACGCTCGTTCTACCGGGCCAGGGCGCCGGAATACGACGAGTGGTGGCAACGCCGCGGTCGTTATCAGCGGGGAGAAGACGAAGAGGTCGAATGGCACCGTCAGGTCGCCGTCGTCGAATCGGCGCTGACCGCCTTCAAGGCCACCGGAAACGTACTCGAAATGGCCGGCGGGACCGGCTGGTGGACCCAGCGGCTCGAGCGCACGGCCGGACATCTCACTGTGGTTGACGCGTCGCCCGAAGCTCTCACTCTCAACCGAGCCCGAGTCGGGCGCAACGACGTCAGGTATGAGGTTGCTGATCTGTTCGAGTGGCGACCGGACCGCTTGTACGACGTGGTCTTCTTCTCCTTCTGGCTGTCACATGTCCCACGGCGCCGATTCCGCGACTTTTGGTCTCTCGTGCGATCATGTCTTGGACCGGGTGGACGAGTATTTCTCATCGACAACCGCGATGACCCAACACCTCACTCGAGGGTTCGAGATCCGTATGTCGTCGAGTACGGTCAGGATGTCCATCTCCGCCAGCTCAGTGACGGCTCGCGCTACCGGGTGGTGAAGGTGATGTAC
>JBPYFF010000265.1:0-3546 GCA_051984455.1 Acidimicrobiales bacterium
TCGCGGCCGGCCAGGCCCTCGGGCTCGGGATCGGTTGGACGGCCTTCATGGCGTTCATGCCGGTCGTGGCGATCGTCCAGGTCCTGCCGTTCCCGACCATTGGCGGCCTGGGCCTGCGGGAGGGCGCGCTGGTCCTGTTTCTCGCACCGCTCGGGGTCAGCGAGAAGCACGCCATCGCCCTCGGCCTGATGGTCTATGCGATCAACCTGACCGTGAGCCTGCTCGGGGCCCCCGCTTTTGCGGTGGGCCGCCGGGGAGCCCGGACCGCCCCAACGTCGCCTTGAGCGCCGACGTAAAGCTGGCCCCGCCGCTCGACGCCGCGGCGGACGGACCGCCGCGGCCTCGCCTGCGCTGGTGGCAGGAGGCCTTGCTGGTGGCCGGCCTTTACAGCGTTTACACGATGATCCGGGACATTCATGGCTCACGGCCGGTGTCGCGGGTCCAGGCCTTCCACAACGCCCAGCGCGTCATTCGAGTGGAGCACTTCTTCGGCCTGTTTCAGGAGCGGCGCATTCAGTCCTGGTTTCTGAGCTGGCATCTCTTCTTGCGGTTCTGGGGTGCCTTTTATGGCTCGGCCCACTTCGTGGTGACCATCATCGCCCTCCTGTACTTGTTCCGCCGGCAGCCGTGGCGATACCCGCTGTGGCGCAACACGCTGGCGTTCACGACGGCCCTCGCCCTCATCGGCTTCGCTTTCTTCCCCCTCATGCCCCCGCGTCTGCTGCCCCCCGGGTATCACATCACCGACACGCTCCGGACCTTCGGAGGGCTCTGGTCGTTCGACTCGGGCCCCATGAACGCGGTCTCCAATCAATACGCCGCCATGCCGAGCCTCCACTTCGCCTGGTCGTCGTGGTGCGCGCTGGTGCTCGGTCCCGCCGTCAAGCGCCGCTGGTTGAAGGTGCTGATCTACGCCTACCCCTTCCTCACCCTGTTCGCCATCGTGGTCACCGGCAACCACTACATCCTCGACGCGGTCGGTGGAGGGGCCATCCTGGCCGCCGGCTTCGGGCTCGGCTGGGTGCTCACCAGGCTGATCGATGCCCGCACGGCCCGAAAGATCGTCGCCGGACAGCGATAGCGCCGTGGCGGCCAGGGTGCCGTCGCTGCCGGCCGGGCTCATTCAGCGGGTCGAGGCCCGTATCTCCGACGTCCTTGTGACCGAGACAGAACGATGGGCGAGGCTGGACCCGGCCTTGCGCCAGCCGCTCGAGTCCCTACGGCGCTTTGTGCTGGCAGGGGGCAAGCGCCTCCGCCCCGCGTTCTGCTTCTGGGCCTTCGTCGGACTTGGTGGCCGGCCCGACGACGACCGCATCACCGACGCTGGCGCTGCCCTCGAAATGCTGCACACCTGTGCGGTTATTCACGACGACATCATCGATGGGTCACCCCGACGACATGGCATCGACTCCCTCCACGTGGAGTTCTCCCGCCGGCACGACGAGGCCGGCTGGCGGGGCGAAAGGCGTCGTTACGGCGAGGGGTCCGCCCTCCTCCTGGGCGACCTCGCCTTCGTGTACGCCGACATCCTTCTCCCGTCTTCACCGGCGGAGGTCCGCCGGCTGTTCGACCAGCTCCGGGTGGAGGTCAACCTTGGCCAGTATCTGGACTTGACGGCCACGGTGCGCAAGGACGCCGATCCGGAAGTGGCCCGGCGCATTTCGCAATACAAGTCGGCCAAGTACACGGTGGAGCGGCCCCTGCACCTCGGTGCCGCGCTGGCCGATCCCCCCCTACTGGAGGACGTGCTGGTGGCCTTCAGTGAGTTCGGGTTGCCGCTCGGGGAAGCCTTCCAGCTGAAGGACGACATCCTGGGCGTCTTCGGGAACTCCGCGGTCACCGGCAAACCGGTTGGAGAAGACCTCCGTGAGGGGAAGCCGACGTTGCTCTACGCCCTGGCTTCCGAGAGGGCGGCCGGGCCGGGGGCCAGGTTGCTGACGGAACGATTTGGCTCCCTCGATCTGACCCCGGACGAGGTCGTCGCGCTGCAAACCGTCCTCGAGGAGACCGGTGCCCGGGCTCAGGTCGAGGCGAGGATCGAACGGCTGGTCGAGGCCTCCAGCGAGCGCGCCCTGACGCTGCCCATCAGTGCCGACGCCCGCGAGGCCCTCTTGGATTTGGCCCGCTTTGTCGGGGCCCGGCAGTACTGATCGGGCGCAGAAGCCGATCAGCGCCGGCCCTGTGGCGCTCCTGCGCTCGATCGGGCCACACACCGTTGTAGGTTGGGACGGTGCTGTTGGAGACCATCAGGCGCCCGGACGACCTGCGCAAGCTGGACGCCGACGAACTGGCCATGCTGGCGGCGGAGATCAGGGCCTTCATCGTGAGGTCGGTCGCGGTGACCGGCGGACACCTCGGCTCCAACCTCGGGGCAGTCGAGCTGACCCTCGCCGTGCACCGGGTCTTCAACTCGCCTCGTGACGTCATCCTCTGGGATACCGGTCACCAGGCCTACGTCCACAAGATCGTCACGGGGCGCCGGGATGGCTTCGCCACCCTCCGCCAGGGTGGTGGATTGTCCGGCTACCCGTCCCGGGCGGAATCCCCCCACGACTGGGTGGAGAACAGCCACGCCTCCACCATTCTCTCCTACGCCCACGGCATCTCGGCCGGGATCAAACGCAGCAACACGCGCGACCGCAAGGTCGTCGCCATCATCGGCGACGGCTCCATGACCGGAGGGATGGCGTACGAGGGCCTCAACAATCTCGGTCACAGCGAGAGCCGCGTGGTCGTGGTCCTCAACGACAATGGCCGCTCCTACGCCCCGACCGTTTCCCGGCTGTCGGAGAGCCTCAGCCGGCTCCGTCTTCATCCTGGCCTCAAGTCCATGCGATCGCGGGTGGAGGACCTGTTGAAGGAGGTGCCGGCGGTCGGGGGGTTGGCGTACTCGAGCCTGCAGGGCGTCTATTCCGCCATTCGTGAAGTGATCGAGCCGCCTGCCTTTTTCGAGAGCCTCGGCGTGCGTTATGTCGGCCCGATCGACGGCCATGACATCGCCGGTATGGAACAAGTGCTTCGGCAGGCGACCGAATTCGAAGGTCCCATCGTGGTCCACGTGCTCACCCAGAAGGGCCGAGGGTACGCACCCGCCGAGGATGACGACGAGAAGTGCCTGCACGACGCGCCCGTCTTCGACCCCGCCACCGGACCGCCGGAGTGGGTCCCCACGGGCTACACCCAGGCGTTCAACGAAGCCATGCTCGAGCTCGGCGAGGTGTTTCCCCAGGTGGTCGCGATCACCGCCGCCATGCCCGGCCCGACGGGACTCCTGCCGTTCGAGGCCCGGTGGCCCGAGCGCTTCTTCGATGTCGGGATCGCAGAGCAAACGGCGGTCACGTCTGCGGCCGGCATGGCCATGACCGGCCTGCGGCCCGTCGTGGCCGTATATTCAACGTTCTTTAGCCGGGCCTTTGACCAGGCCAACCTGGACGTTGGCCTGCACGGCCTCCCCGTCGTCTTCGCCCTTGACCGGGCGGGCATCACCGGCCCGGATGGACCCAGCCATCACGGCCTGCTCGACATGGCCCTGTGCCTCAAGATCCC
>JBPYFF010000266.1:0-3257 GCA_051984455.1 Acidimicrobiales bacterium
TGGAGGCGTTTCCCAGCCCGATCAGCGGTTCGTGGCAAGTGGGCAGCATCACCATCAGTGGCGGCCAAATCCTCGCCCTCATCCTCGTCCCCATCACCACCGTCGGGCTCTGGTGGCTCCTGGGCCACACCAAGTTCGGCGAGGCGGTACGGGCGTCGGTCGCCAACCCCGACCTCGCCCGGCTCACGGGAATCAGCCCCAAGCTGGTGTCGACCGCCGTCTGGTCCATCGCCGGATTCTTGTCGGCGCTCTCGGTCGTCCTCATCGCCACCGAGTCCGCCTCGGCCAGCCTGGTCACCATCGGTCCCGACACGTTGCTTCGCGGTCTGGTGGCGGCATTGTTCGGCCGCATGGTCTCCTTCCCCAAGGCGTTCGCGGGCGCCATCGCCATCGGCTTGGCCGACCAGCTCCTCACCTTCAACTTCCCCAGCCAGACCGGTCTGATCCAGTTCGTGCTGTTCATCGCAGTGATCGTGCTCGTGGCCCGGGTGAGCCGAAGGTCGGACGGCGAAACGGACGCAGCGGGATTCCAGTTCGCGCCGCGTGTCCACGCCGTCTCCGAGCGCTTGCGTGAGATCTGGTGGGTCCGCCGGGGCCCGCAGCTGGGCGCCACCCTCGCCTTCGTGGTCGCGCTGGCCTTGCCGCTCGTGATCCACGGGTCGTCGCACCACTTCACCTACACCGAGGTCCTGGCCTTCGGCATATGCGCGATATCGGTCACAGTGCTCACCGGCTGGGCCGGCCAGCTCTCGCTCGGGCAGATGGCGTTCGCCGGCGTCGGCGCCCTCAGCGCGGCGGCGATCGAGCGCGGAGTCTCGGTCAACATCGGCTGGCGCAGCACCCGTTTGATCAAAGGCAGCCTGCCCGGTCTCCCGTTCGGGTGGAGCATCCTCCTCGGCGCCGCGGTCGCGTGCCTGGTCGCGGTGGCAATCGGGATCGGGGCCCTCCGCGTCCGGGGGCTGTTGCTAGCGGTCAGCACGCTGGCCTTTGCGATCGCGGCCCAGGACTACATCTTCCGGCGGCCGATCCTGTCGCTGGGCCAGCTGACCGTGCAGTTTCCGAGGGGTCACCTTGGCCCCTTCGACGTGACCGTGAACAACCGCGGCTACTACTACGCCACCCTCCTGGTTCTCGTGATTGTGGTGATCGTCGTCGGCCGCCTCAGACAGAGCGGCATCGGTCGCACCATCATCGGCGTGCGAGAGAACGAGAGCGCCGCGGCCGCGCTCACTGTCTCGCCGGCCAGGACCAAGCTCACCGCCTTTGCCGTCAGTGGCTTCATCGCCGGGCTGGGCGGGGCCGTGCTCGGTGGCCTCGTCGTGACCATCGGCTTCAGCGAGCGCTACTTCACCGTCCCCGACTCACTCGCGCTGGTTTCGATGGCCGTCATCGGTGGCCTGGGTAGTCGCGCCGGCGCGGTGATCGGGGCCTTGTGGGTCATCGGCCTCCCGGCTTTCTGGCCCAGCAACAACCTGGTCCCCCTCCTGACTTCGAGCATCGGACTCTTGATCGTCCTGCTTTACATTCCCGGTGGGTTCACCCAGATCGGGTACTGGTGTCGCGATACGCTGCTTCGCTGGGTGGAAAAACGAATGCCACCACCGCCACCAAAAGCTTCGGTCGAGCCGCCCACCTCATTGACGCGCACGATCACGCCCGGCCGGGAGCTCACCAACGACGACGGCTCTGTCGTGCGCACCGTTGCCCTCACGGTGGCCTTCAGCGGCCTGGTCGCCGTCAACGACGTGGACTTCGAGGCGCGACCCCACGAGGTGGTCGGGCTCATCGGCGCCAACGGCGCCGGGAAGTCCACTCTCCTCAACGCCATCGGTGGCTTCGTACCCGCTCGCGGCCGGGTTGAGCTGCTGGGGAAGGACGTCAGCGGTCTCGACGCTCACCGCCGCGCCCGACTTGGTCTCGGACGCAGCTTCCAGGCCGCGACGTTGTTCCCGGAGTTGACGGTCCGCGAAGTTGTCCAGCTCTCCCTCGAAGCGCGCGGGGCGACATCGTTCTGGAGCACGGTGCTGTTCCTCCCTCGCTCAACCAGGATCGAGCGGCGGCGGCGGGCGGAAGCGACGGAGCTCATCGACTACCTGGGACTGGGCCGTTATGCCGATCGCTTCGTCGCCGAGCTCTCGACCGGGACTCGCCGGATCGTCGAGCTCGCAGCCATACTTGGCGCGGCGCCATCAGTCATCTGTCTGGACGAGCCGACAGCGGGCGTGGCCCAACGGGAAGCCGAGGCATTCGGACCGCTCATCAAACGGATCCAGGCGGAACTGGACGCGACTCTCATCATCGTCGAGCACGACCTGCCCCTGATCCTGGCCATCAGTGACCGGGTGTACTGCCTGGAGGCCGGCAGCGTGATCGCGGAAGGGACGCCGGCTGACACCCGTGCCAATCCGCTGGTCATCGCTTCCTACCTGGGCACCGAGCAGCGGGAAACCGCGCCGACCGGCGCCGGTAGCGAAGCAGTCGGCTCGACCCACACCGACGGATAGCCCTCTGGCGCGCTGGGCGGCATTCGGGCTGAAGACAACCGGCAGACGGGTACTCTGACCTTCGATCGCGTTCAGAACGGATGGTGACATGGAACTCGGCTTGCACGTGTCCAGCTTCACCTGGCCCAGCGGGCCGCCTGCGATTGGGGCAGACCTGGCGCGGATCGCGACCGCGGCCGAGAACCAGGGCTTTGCCAAGTTGAGCGTCATGGATCACGTCTGGCAGATCGGCGTGATCGGTCCACCGGAGCTCGAGATGCTCGAGGCTTACACGACCCTCGGCTTTGTGGCGGCACGGACAACCCGGATTGAGCTGCTCGCCTGGGTTACGGCAGTCGTGTATCGGGAGCCGGGGTTGCTGGCCAAAGCAGTCACCACGCTCGACGTGCTCTCAGGCGGGCGGGCCTGGCTCGGGATCGGGGCGGCGTGGAACGAGGCCGAGGCAGGGGGTCTCGGTTTGCCGTTTCCTCCGATGGCTGAGCGGTTCGAGCGCCTGGAGGAGGCGCTCCAGATTTGTCTCCAGATGTGGAGCGGCGACGACAGCGCCTACTCGGGAAAGCATTACCAGCTGGAGCGGACGCTCAACTCACCTCAGGCCCTGTCCCGACCTCATCCGCCGATCCTGATCGGCGGCGGGGGCGAGCGAAAGACGTTGCGGCTGGTCGCGCGGTACGCACAGGCCTGCAACCTGTTCGCCGGCCCCGAGCTCCAGCACAAGCTCGACGTCCTGCGCCGGCACTGTGACGCCGCCGG
>JBPYFF010000267.1:0-8681 GCA_051984455.1 Acidimicrobiales bacterium
CCGGGCGGGAGCGGGGGCTTCGGCGACCGCGGGCGTGGAGGTACCGGGTTCGGTCGGCTCGTCGCCCGACCCGCTCGAGAGCCCCAGGGCGGCCCGCCGCTCACGGGATCGGCGCAGCAGGTGTTCGGGGATCTCGGTCAACAGCTACCTCCGGGGCGTCGCCTGGCGCCGGTACGCACTGTAGGTCGTTGGCCCCAAGACCGACCAAGCGCCGCGGGCGGGTGAACCTGGCCGTCGTGGGTCTTCCTGCCATGGTGGGTGATGTGCCCTTCACGGGGCCAAGGTGGTAGAACCGGAAGCGTCGGGAACGGGTCGATGTGATTCGATCCGGCTAGCATGTGAGCAGATTCACGAAGTCCATCGCTGCGGAGAGCGCCAGGCAGTGACCGCGTTTTTGACATCAATCGTGGTGACGGTCCTCCTGTTTGGCGCGGTCATCTACATGGCCGGTAAGCGACCACCCGGCACCCGGTTGACGTGGGGCGAGGCGTTCATCGCCGGCGCCTTCATTTTTCTCCTGCTGCTCATGATCTACGGAGTGGTCCCGGATCGTTTCCTGCGTTGGGCCGATGGCGAGCTGAAGTGGAGGACCGACAAGATCGGTATCCCAATGGGACCGTTGTACGGCCCGTTGCACAACTGGTTGGGCATCGGGAGCCACGGTGTCATCGCCCCCAACGGGATCAAGTTCGCCTCGCCGTTCAACTGGGCCAGCCAGCGTCTCCACGACTGGTTCGGGCTCGGCAGCGGAAGCGGCTTCGCCCACAACGGCGTCGGCGGCAGCGGAGGAGCCAAGGTGGTCGTCAGTGCGTCCACCGTTCGAGACATCGTCGCGACCCTCATCTACGGCGTCGGTCTGCTGGCCCAGATCCTGGCCTGGCGGTGGTGGCAGGGACGGGGCAAGAAGGCCGAGCGGCCCGCGATCGCACCGGTTTCTGCCTATGGGCGACCGTTGACCCGGGGTAGCTGAGGGAGAGGTAACCATGGCCCGAACTGACGCCAACCCGCCGATGCCGAGCTTTCCCGGTGAGTACACGCTCACCGAGATCCGGTCTGACGAGTTGTCCAAGGCGGTCAAACCGAAGCAGTTTCTTCACATCGACCAGTCCGAGTGCATCATGTGCGAGGGCTGCGTCGATATTTGCCCGTGGAAGTGCATTCACATGCTGGCGGCCGACACCGTCTCTGACGCAGTTGACACCGAGCTTCCCGGAGCCGATCCGAGCGACCATGTGATCTTCGTTGTTGACGAGGATGTCTGCACCCGGTGCGGGCTCTGCGTCGACCGGTGCCCAACCGGCGTGATCATCATGGGCAAGGCCGGCCTGGCGGCCCGCGACGGCGACCCTCATCAGCGGGACAACAAGCACGGCTACTCCTACGGCATGCGGTTCTAGAGAGGAACAGGAGCATTGGCCCGGCTTTTCGGACTCGGCGGCAAGTCCTCCAATACGGGGGCGGCGCCCAGGGAGCGCAAGTCCGCCGGCGAGCACCTGTCCGAGGGCGTCGGCAAGGTTCAGGGCTCCCAGTTCTGGACGTCGGTGTTCCGGCCCGGCTCCATCTTCCGCAAGGGCTACACCGACAGTCCGAGAAACCGCTCCTACGTGATCATGAACAGCGTGCTTTACCACCTTCGCCCGGTGAAGGTGAAGCGGCATGCGGTGAAGATCAGCTACACCCTCTGCCTCGGCGGCTTGTCGTTCTTCTTGTTCATCATCCTGACGGTCACGGGCATCTTCTTGATGTTCTTCTATCGACCGGCCGCGGCGAACGCCTGGGGTGATATCAAGAGTCTCCAGACATCGGTGACGTTCGGGTTGCTGGTGCGCAACATGCACCGATGGGCCGCCCACCTGATGGTCCTGTCGGTCTTCTTGCACATGGCCCGGGTCTTCTATCACGGGGCTTACAAGCCGCCGCGTGAGTTCAACTGGGTGATCGGGGTCATCTTGCTCACGCTGACCCTGCTCCTGTCATTCACCGGCTACCTGCTGCCCTGGGACCAGCTGGCCCTGTGGGCGGTCACCGTGGGGACGAACATGATGGGTTACACCCCGGTCTTTGGAAGCCAGGTGAGATTCGTCTTGCTTGGTGGGGCGGAGATCAGCTCCGCCACCCTCCTCCGCTGGTACGTGCTCCACGTGTTGATGCTCCCGTTCGTCATCGTCATCTTCATGGCCGTCCACTTCTGGCGGGTCCGCAAGGACGGCGGCATCTCCGGACCGCTGTAGGAAGCTTTTGTCAGGAAGGCATCCATGGCTGAAGTACCCGAACATCTGCTGAAGCGGGCGGCCGAGCGGAGGGCCGCGCTCGAAGCCAAGAAGCGGGAAGAAGCGGGCGGCGAACCGGCCGAGCCGGCCGAGCCGGGGGAGGCTGCTCCGGGGGGGCCATCCGCGGAGGAGATCGCCGCTTCCCAGGCGGAAGCCGACAAGACGGGCAAGATCCCGGCCCACCTCCTGGCCCGCAGTGCGGCCGCGAGGGCAAAAGCGGAAGGCGGCGGCGGTGAGGAGGCCGGTGGTGGAGGCGCCGCGACGACCACGGCCGCGCCGGCCGCGCCGGCCGGAGCCGCGGCTGCCGCCCGGGTGGCCGGTGGCCAGCCGGCTGCCGGCCTGGCCGGCCCGGCCGGTCACACCCAGCGGCTGCTCACGGTCGTCAAGGCCGGCTCCATTCAGGACGTCAAGGCGACACCGACCGACAAAGTCAATGTGTGGCCCCACCTGCTCGTCGTCGAGTTCGTCGCGTCGCTCGCCATGACGGCATTCCTGCTGGTCTTCTCGACCTTCGTGAACGCCCCGCTGCTCGGCCAGGCCAACGTCAACCTGACGCCGAACCCCTCGAAGGCGCCCTGGTACTTCCTCGGCCTCCAGGAACTGCTGACCATGTTCCACCCCATGGTGGCGGGGGTGATGATTCCCGGCATGGGCCTGGTCGGCCTCGGCCTGGCCGGTTACGTCGACAAGAACCCGAGCCACAAGCCGGAGGACCGAAAGTTCGCCATCGCCCTGTTCACCTTCTTCATGATGTTCTGGGCGATCCTGGTGATCATCGGTTCGTTCTTCCGGGGCGAGGGGCAGAACTTCATCCTTCCCTGGCGCCAGGGCGTCCACGAGATCTTCGACCTGTAAGCGCATGAGTACCGCAATCGTCGTTGTCGCCGTTGTTGTCGTCGCCGGGCTGGCGATCGTGTTCGTCGCCAGCACCGCCAGGCGTCGTGACCGAGCGGCTGCTGTCGGCGTCCTTTCCCGAGAGACGAGGAAGCGTGACCGCAGCGACGCCGGGATGGAAGAGGTGGTTCCTCCCGCGCCCCCGCCCGTCAGCGGGCGGGAAGTGGAGCGCGCCGCGGTGCTGGAACGGACCACCACCGGCACCATCGCCGTTCCATCGACGGCCGCGCCGCCCGCTCCCGCGGCCCCCGTCGATCCCGAGACGTACGGGACCACCCGTCGCCAGTTCCTCAACCGCGGCGTGGTGGGATTGATGGTCGCCAGCATCTCGGGCTTCGGCGCCGCCTGCCTCGCCTTTCTCTGGCCCTCTCTGTCGGGGGGTTTCGGCGCCAAGGTCACGGTCGGCTCGGTTGACGACGTCAAGAAACAGTGGGCCACCAAGCAGCCCTTCTACAACCCGCAGGGCCGGGTCTACATCAATCCCTATCCCACCGATCCGGGGACGCTGGCCAAGGCTCAGAAGGTCTACAGCGACGCGTTGCTGGCCGGGATGAAGCAGGGCTACGTGGCGCTCTACCAGAAGTGCGTCCACCTGGGTTGCCGGGTCCCCTGGTGCCAGACGTCCCAGTGGTTTGAGTGTCCCTGCCACGGGTCGAAGTACAACCGGGTCGGAGAGAAAAAGGGTGGACCGGCGCCGCGGGGACTGGACCGCTTCGCCATCGCCATCGCCAACAACCAGGTCGTCGTCGACACCAAGACCGTCTACGTCGGTCCCCCGATCGGCACCGATACGACCGGTCAGGGCCAGGATGGCCCCCACTGCGTAGGGATATGACGTCCGTGGATCCCGGGAGCCGCGGCCGGTGATCCTCGGCCTCTCCACCGCCCAGAAGCTGGGCACATTCTTTGCCGCGGTGCTGGTGGTGGGCTGGGCGGTGTTCATCCTGGCCCATATCAAACGGAGCGAGGTGCGGGCCGGCTCCGAGATCGAGAATGCGCCCAACCGCAAGCCCTATGTGGGGGACGACCAGCTCGAGGGTCCCAAGCTGGAACGAGCCCTGAGCATGGCCCTCATTCTGCTGGTCATCATCGCCATCGGCCTGCCGCTGTACTGGCTACGGGAACCGGGCCGGCAGGCCGGCGCGATTCGCGGCTTCGCCAACAAAGCGGTCGCCGACGGCTTCATCCTGTTCCAATCGGCGACCTCGACCGCGCCCACTCACGCCAAGGACAACGCAATCCACTTCGGCTGTGCCGACTGCCACGGCAACGTCGGCCAGGGTGGTTCGACGACGTACAGCATCACCCTTTCTCCGGGCAAGACCCAGCAGGTGACCTGGCAGGTGCCGGCCCTCAACACGGTGTTGTTGCGGTTCACGCCGGACACGGTGCGGACGATCATCACCTACGGCCGGATGAACACGCCCATGCCGGCATGGGGTGTCGCTGGAGGCGGGGCGATGAACGACCAGATGATCGACAACCTGGTTGCGTACCTGACGAGCATCCAGCTGACGCCGGCGGAGGCCGCTCATCAGGCCCAGCAGTACGGGACCAACGGGCAGGCGTTGTTCAACGCGTACTGCGCCCGCTGCCACACCAAGGGGTACTCCTACGGCCAGCCGGATGTGTCCGGTGGGGGCGCTTACGGGCCCAACCTGACCAACGGGACCGAGTTGCGGCAGTTCTCCAACATCGACGACCAGATCACCTACATCACCAAGAGCGCCGAGTACGGCAAACCGTACGGCGCCAGGGGGATCGGTTCGATGGCACCCGCGAACCGCATCGACCCGGAAACGCCGGGGGTGGCGATGCAGGGAGGTGGCATGCCGATGTTCGGCGCCATGCTCACGCCCGAGCAGATCAGGGCGATCGTCGAGTACGAACGGGGCTTGTGAACTTGTGATGATCGGCGCCCTCACCCACCTCCCTGTCGTGGCCGCGATCACCTGGGACCCGTTCGTCCGGGGCATCGTCATCCTCGCCATCGCCATCGTGCTGCTCCCGGGGAGCGTCTACCTGGTGCTCGCTACCGACGTGGGGGCCCGGTTGGGCTTTCTCCTCACCGCGGCCGCCATCTCCGGGATGCTGTTCATCTTCGCCATCCTCTGGCCGGCGCTGTCCTCCACCGCCGACATCGGCCGGGCCAACGTGTGGAAGCCGGTGGCGGTCATCACGGGCGACTTCACCGACCAGGTCACCATCAATGGCGTCAAGGACTTCCCGGTCAACCACGTGGCCGACGCCAAGCCCCCGTTGCAGCCGTTGCCGAGGAAGGCATGGTTCTGGCCCCTCCAGGGGTGCAGCGACAGCGGCTGGCACAAGATCGACCCGTCGAAGATCTCCGATCCGCAATCGGCGGCCGACAAGGTGCTGGCGCCATCATCCGCCTCAGGAACGGGAGGGACACCCTCCTCCGCCTTGACCAGCCCCTTCAGCCAGACCAGCGATTACGTCTACGTGGACGGCTTCGAGAAGGGCACGAACAGCGGCTGCATCTTCTCCATCAACCGCCACAAGGTCTATCTGCCGTACGCGCGAAGCCCCCACTACGTGATCCTGAGAGTGCAACCGGCGCTGCCCACTCCCGCGACCACGAACGGTCCGGTCCCGACGCCTAAGCCGGACACGTCCAAGCCCTACACCTACGTCATCATGAAACGAGATCTCGGGTCAGTGCGCCAGCCGCAGTTCATCCTGGCATTGTGTGCGGGCGTGATCTTTCTCGTGACCTGCTACTCGTTGCACCGGCGAGACAAGGAGATCTGGGCCCGGGAGGAGAGGGAGAGGGGTGGTGGCGGCCCCGGAGGCGGGCCGGGTGGCGATGGTGGCGGCGACGCCCCGAGGCCCCGAGTGACCCGGGAGCCGGTCGGGGCGGGGACCTGAGAGGGCGGCGCCAGTGGGCCAGTACCTCCCGATCGTCGTCCTCATGGTGCTGGCGGCCGCGTTCGCGGCGCTGTCGTTCTTTGCCTCCCGGCTGCTCGGGCCCCACCGGCCAACCCCGGCCAAGCTCGCCCCGTACGAATCGGGCATCGTGCCCAAGGTCGATCCCGCTCAGCGGTTCCCGGTTCGCTTCTACCTGGTCGCGATGATCTTCATCATCTTCGACATCGAGATCATCTTCATTTACCCATGGGCGGTGATCTTCCACCAGCTCGACGTCTTCGGGCTGGTCGAGATCATCGTGTTTTCGGTGGCCGTCCTGGTGTCGCTGTTGTACCTGATCTCGAATGGTGCCCTGGATTGGGGGCCGCCGAAACGACTGGCTCGCTCCACACCGGTCCCGACCGTGCGAACCTCGTCGTCGACCATCCGCCGGGTGCCGCGTCCCCAGCCTGCTGAACAGCCCACAAGAGAGCCCGAGCCGGCCGAGCCCGAGCCGGCCGAGTCCGAGCCCGACCTGGTCTGAAGGAGGAGGCGTCGTGGGACTCGCAGATCTCCACCACAACTTCCTGACCGGGACACTGGAGGACGTGGTCAAGTGGGCCCGGGCCAGAAGTGTCTGGACGAGCAACTTCGGTTTGGCCTGTTGTGCGATAGAGATGATCTCGACTGGCGCGGCCAACTTCGACCTCGCCCGCTTCGGTATGGAGATCTTCCGCGCCTCGCCCCGCCAGGCCGACCTGATGATCGTCGCCGGCCGGGTGAGTCAGAAGATGGCCCCCGTCCTCCGCCAGGTGTACGACCAGATGATGGAACCGAAGTGGGTCATCTCGATGGGCGTCTGCGCCAGTACGGGCGGGATGTTCAACAACTACGCCATCGTGCAGGGCGTCGATCAGGTCGTGCCGGTCGACGTCTATGCCCCCGGATGCCCGCCCGGACCCGAGACGCTGATCCACTCGATCGTGACCCTGCACGAGAGCATCCTGAACGGCGAGATCACCCGCCGCCGGGAGGAGACGGGCGCAGGCGCCGGCTTACACATCGGTGAGGGTGCCGAGGCGGCTGCCCATCGATGACCGACAGTGGGAGGTCGCAGGATGCGGCCGGCGGTGAGGCAGGTGCGGCAGGCGGCGAGGCGGCCGGGCCCCGGGAGTTGCACGGTTGGCCGGTCCTTGAATCCCACGGCCAGGAGGTGGTGCACTGCCGGCGCGAGGGCTACCACGACTTGATGGCCGCGCTCAGAGAGGACGGCTTCGAGATCTGCGCCGACCTCTGTGGTGTCGATTACCTCGCTCACGCCGGCCATGACCTGCCGCCCGATATCACCCCGGAACGCTTCGAGGTGGCGGTCAATCTCCTGTCGATGGCCCAGCACCGGCGCCTGCGCGTCCGGGTTCAAGTCCCGCAGGACGACCCGAGCGTCCCGACCCTGGTCAACCTTTGGCCGGGGACGGAAGCAATGGAACGAGAGGCCTACGACATGTTCGGGATCGTTTTCGAGGGGCACCCCGACCTGACCCGGATCCTCATGCCGGAGGACTGGGAAGGTCACCCCCTGCGCAAGGACTATGCCGTGGGCCGGCTGCCCGTCCAGTTCAAGGAAGCACCGTCGTCGCGCTGAACAGGAGCAGACCAGAAGGAGCGACTCGAAATGAGCCAGCTGACCAACGAGGGCGGCCAGGAGCTCAGACCTCGGGGGGCTACCCCGGCGGGCGAGCTTCAGAGAGAGCAGGGCGTGCTCCGCTTGCCCGAGGGCGCCGCGGTTGACGTGGGTGACATGGACGTCGAGATCAGCGAAGACGAGACCATGATCATCAACATGGGACCGCAGCACCCGTCGACCCACGGTGTGTTGCGCCTCATGCTCGAGCTGGACGGCGAGACGGTGCTCCGCAGCAAGCCGGTGGTGGGCTACCTGCACACCGGGATGGAGAAGACGGGCGAAGAGCTCATGTACATCCAGGGGGCGACCAACGTCACCCGGATGGACTATCTCTCGCCGTTCTTCAACGAGCTGGTCTACGCCCTGGCGGTCGAGAAGCTGCTGGAGATCGACGTTCCTCCCCGCGCCACCTGGATCAGGATGCTCATGTGCGAGCTCAACCGGGTTTCGTCCCATCTGCTGTGGCTGGCGACCAACGGATCCGATCTCGGCGCCATCGGGATGCTCGTGTATGGCATTCGAGAGCGGGAACTCCTCCTGGCCTTCTTCGAGAAGGTGACCGGCCTGCGCATGAACCACAACTTCATCCGGCCCGGCGGCGTGGCGGCGGAGCTTCCGGATGGCTGGCGCGACGACGTGCTGGCCATCTGCGAGACGATCCCGCCGCGATTGGAGGAGTACGACGCCATCCTGACGGGCCAGCCCATCTTTCAACAGCGTCAACAGGGAGTCGGTCCACTGTCGGCCGAGCAGGCCATCGCCCTCAGTGCCACCGGACCGCTGCTCCGGGCGGCGGGGGTGCCGTGGGATCTCCGCCGGGAAATGCCCTACCTGGCCTACGACCAGGTCGACTTCGACGTCATCGTCGGCACCTACGGGGACTGCTGGGACCGGTATGCCGTACGCCTCAATGAAGTCCGCGAGTCCATCAAGATCGTGCAGCAGATCGTCGAGAAGATGCCCCC
>JBPYFF010000268.1:0-4167 GCA_051984455.1 Acidimicrobiales bacterium
CGTCGTCTGCGAGGACATGCATCGCCCGGTTGTGCAGCGTGATGCCTTCTTTGACCGTTGTGGTTCCCAACGAACCGACCGCTTCCATGCCCCGCCCAATGATGGTCGGCGCGACGCCAACGATCAGCCGGTCGACGACGCCGCCGGCCAGCATCGACGTAATGACCTTGGCACCGCCCTCAGCGAGCAAGGTCTGCACACCGGCCTGGCGAAGCGTGGCGAGGGCAGCGTGGAGATCGACGCCGTCAGGTCCGGCCGGAAGAATGCGTACGCCGACGTGCTGACGACGGAGGAGTTCGCGACGGCGAGGGTCGGATCGTTCGGTCGTGAGGATAATGGTGGGTGCATCGGGCTCGAGCATGCGAGCCCTTGCCGGCAAGCGGAGGGTGGAGTCGAGTACCACCCGGGCTGGCGTCACTCCTGGCACCATGCGGACGGTCAGCTGCGGGTCGTCCTGAATCACGGTTCCAACTCCAACGAGGACGGCGTCGCAGGCGGCGCGAAGAGCGTGAGAGATTCGCCGCTCAGCCTCCCCGCTGATCCATTTGGAGTCCCCGGTAGACGTCGCGATTCGGCCGTCGATGGTCTGGGCGTACTTGAGCACAACGTACGGGCGGTTCTCGGGCACTGACACTTGGCCCATCAGCTCAGTGGCGTCCAGCGCCAGCGGGACCACGGCAGGTCCGGAGTCGGTCATGATTTCGCCGGTTGGCTGGAGATGGCCCAGCCGCTGCTGTTTGGTGCGCAGATAGCCGACGTTGCGCGTGTGCGGTGCGGTCGCCAGGCCCTGGACGGACGCGACCACCACGCCGGCGGATCGAAGGCCCTCGACCTTCCCCGGGTTGTTGGTAAGCAGTTGTACGGAGCGCACGTCGAGCGCCTGGAGAACGGCAGCGGCGTCGGTGTAATCGCGCCCATCGACAGGAAGACCGAGCCGCACATTGGCATCGAGCGTGTCAGCGCCGCGGTCTTGCTCCAGGTAGGACCTGAGCTTGTCGATCAGTCCGATCCCTCGGCCTTCGTGACCGGTGGCGTAGACCAGCACGCCGCTCGACGCCGATGCGATGGCCCTCAGGGCTAGGTGAAGTTGCAGACCGCAGTCGCAGCGCAAGGAGCCGAGCGTGTCCCCCGTCAAGCACTCGGAGTGCACCCGGGTCAGCACCTCATCGCAGCCCCGTACGTTGCCACGGACAAGGGCGAGGTACACATAACCCGATGAGCACTCGAAGGCCCGAGATTCGAACAGGCCAAATCGGGTCGGAAGCGGCACCCGGGCCAGCTCTCGGGCTGCTCGGACCGGCCCGGTTGTACCGCTGTAAGGCATCCCGAGCAACATAGTGCCCAATGGCGGCTACTGGACCAGGGGTAAGAACTGCCCGTGCGGTCGTCTTTGAGGGCCCGGGACGGATCGGGATCGCGGAGGTCGATGTCAGCCCGCCGGCGAGCGACGAGGTCCTGGTTCAGACACTGTGGTCAGGCATCAGTCCCGGTACCGAAATGCTCGCTTACAGGGGCGAGCTGGAGCCCGGTCTTCCACTGGATGAGCGCCTCGGGGCACTGCGGGGCACGTTCGAGTACCCCTTCCAGTATGGCTACAGCTGTGTCGGCCGAGTCGAACAGGCCGCTGCTCACGGTCCGGCACAAGGGGAGCTGGTCTTTGCCTTTCACCCTCACCAGGACCGCTTCGTCGCCCGGATTGAGGAGGTGGTGCCGGTTGACCACCTCGACGCCCGTGAGGCGACGCTGTTCCCGCTGGTGGAGACGGCCTTGCAGGTTGCCCTGGACGCCGGCTCTGTCCTGGAGGACGTCGTGGTCGTGGTCGGACTGGGGCCGGTCGGGATCCTGATCGGCCTCATGCTGGCTCGGGGCGGCGCCCATGTCGTCGGCAGCGACCCGCTCGACTGGCGCAGGACCGTGGCCGAGTCGGTTGGAGTAAACGCGGTGAAGCCAGAAGAGATCCGGGCTGCACTGGCGGAGTGCGGTGGCCGGGTGCCCCTGATCGTGGAGGCAAGTGGCAGTCCCGCGGCTTTGCATGACGCCCTCGAGCTCCTCGACCACGAGGGAGAAGCCCTCGTCGTGTCGTGGTACGGAAAAAAAGAGGTATCGCTGCCGTTGGGCGGCGACTTCCACCGCCGTCGTCTGAAGCTTCGCAGCACGCAGGTATCCACCATCCCGGCCAGCCTTGGCTCTCGCTGGGACGTGGCCCGCCGGCGGGCCGTCACACGCGATCTCCTTGCTCAGCTCCCGTTGGGTGGCTTGGCGACCCATACCTTCGACTTCGTCGATGCCTCCCGGGCGTTCGGCGCGGTCGACAGGAGGGAAGCCGGGCTCGTGCACGCGGCGTTGTGCTACACCTGACCGCGTGTACGAAGTAGGAACCGCCGTTGAGGTCCGCGCCTTTCACCTGATGCCGGGCATGGAGGGCCCCGAGGGCGAGCGTCACTCGCATGACTACAAGCTGGAAGTGGTGGTTGAGCGGGCCGAGCTCGACGACGGCGGGATGGTGTGCGACCTCGACACGCTGGAAGCAGCTCTCCTCGAGACCGCCCGAAAGGTACGCGACAAAGACGTGGAGATGCTTCGTCCGACAGGGTCGGCGGAAACGCCGACGGTCGAGGTGTTTGCCCGCTGGGTTCATGCTGCCGTGGCGGAATCGGCGCGGCGAGCAGGTGGGGAAGTTCTGTCCGTTCGGGTGTGGGAGTCGCCGGTGGCGTTCGGAGGCTTCCGCGCCGAGCTCGTTTGAGAAGGGGACGCGTTTCCCGGAAGGGGTGAGCGCCGACGTGACCGCCCCCGTCGCGGGCGAATGCTGACGGTTTCGCTCATCACCCTGGGATCGCCCGATCAGCTCACGGGCGGTTATCTGTATCACCGCCGCATGGCGGATCTGGCGCCGGCCCACGACGCCCGGGTCGACTTCGTTTCCGTGCCGGCCGGGCCATTTCTGCCTGGGCTTGCGGCCGGCCGGCAGGTGGCGCGGGCCGCGAGGGGCGCTGACATCATCGTTGTCGACAGCATCGCGGCCGCCTTTCTGGCCCCCTGGCGACTCCCTGGCCCGGCGGTCGCCGTCCTCCATCAACCACCGGGCGGCATCGACGCGGGACCGGCCAGGCGGGCAGTGCAGCGGTGGCTGGACCGGGCCGTGTACCGGCGGTGCGAGCTATTGATCCTGGCCAGCCAGACCCTGGTCACCGCCGCGCCCGGCCGTCCTTGCGTCGTCGTCGCGCCTGGATCGGACCCCGGCCCACCGCGGCGCGGGCCCCTGTTGGACCTCCGGCAAGGCCGAGGGTTGGCGATGCTCACCGTCGGAAACTGGGTGGCCAGGAAAGGCATCCTGGACCTGCTGGCGGCGTTCGGTCACCTGCCCGGCGACGCCGCCACCCTGCATCTGGTCGGGCGGACTGACCAGGACCCGGCGTACACCGACCGGGTCCAGACCCGTCTTGCCGCGCCTGAGCTCAGGGGTCGGGTCGTCGTCCACGGCCCTTTGCCACCCCATGAGGTGAGCCCGCTGTACGCAGGGTCCGACGTGTTCGTCCTGCCGAGTTACGAGGAGGCCTACGGGACCGTGTACGGCGAAGCCCTGGCGGCTGGGCTCCCGGTGATCGGGTGGCGAGTCGGAAACCTGCCCAACCTGGCCGTCGACGGCCGAGAGGGGATCGTGCTGGAGCCGGGCGACCTGGCTGGACTGGCGTCGGCCCTCGAGCGGGTAGCGTCCGACGACGAGTACCGGGAGCGACTGAGCGCCGCGGCGAGTGCACGGGGACGCCAGCTTCCGACATGGAGGGAGTCCGCATCGCTCTTCTTCGACACGCTCAAGGGGGTGGCCGAGCGAGCCCGGCGATGACGGCCGCTCGTCTCTTGCCGTGCCCGGAAGCTTTGATGCATATCAAGGTGGAGGATTGCCTCTTGCTGGAGTCGTCAACTTTCAACTTCATCTATGAGGAAGTTTTGGGCCGTCGGCTATCCGGCTCGGCATGTGGGGGTGTGCGGCGCCCATGATTGCGCGCTACCTGACCGCCATTGCCAAGATTGACGCCAGGACCACCATCCCGGCTCCGCAAGGGGCCGAGGCCGGACCGAGTACGGGCGAGGGTCCGGGAACGGCGAAGGCGAGGGGGTAGAGGCACTCTCGGTCCTAGTGGTGGCATCATCCGGTCGTGGCTGACG
>JBPYFF010000269.1:0-14041 GCA_051984455.1 Acidimicrobiales bacterium
GAATGAGCTGCTGCTTGACGGCGTCGACGAAGTACTGCGTGCCGTGCTCGGCGTCAGCGACCGTCAGCTGGGCGCTGTTGGCCGGGATCACCCCGAGCGGCGCCTCGTTCGCGCTGGCGGCCTCGCCCGCGCTGATGTGGTGGTCGCGCACCATCCCCTTCAGCGTGTCGGCTCGCCTGAGCCGGGCAATGGCCTGGTCGTGGGGCGAGGCGAAATCGAGCGACTCAGGCGAGCGGATCAAGCTGGCGAGCAGCGCCGCCTGCGGCAGGCTCAGCTCACCCACGTTCTTTTGGAAGTAGGCCTGAGCCGCCGCCTGAATGCCGTAAGCACCCCGCCCCCAGTAGATGGTGTTGAGGTAGCGCTCCAGGATCTGGTTCTTGCTGAGCTTGCGCTCGAGCTGGATCGCCAGGGCCGCCTCTTTGATCTTGCGGAGCAAGGTGCGCTGGCCCCGGGTGTAGGCAAGCTTCACGTACTGCTGGGTAATGGTCGACGCCCCCTGAAGGCTGCCCTGGCCGCGGATGTCTGCCACCGCTGCCCGTATCACGCCGAGCACATCTACCGCGCCGTGGTGGTAAAAGTTGCGGTCCTCGGTGGACAGGACGGCGTTGATCACGACCGGCGGCACGTCGCTCAGGTGCACGAGGACCCGGTTCTGGCCGGCGTCCAGGGCGGCCAGTTGCTTGCCGTTGGCGTCATAGATGAACGTTGTCTGCTGGAGCGGTGCTCCGGCGGCAGGGAGTCGTGCTCTCGTGAGCAAGTAGGCGCCACCGGCGACTCCCGCGAAGAGGAACAGCCAGATCAGGAACAATCCCCGCCGGTGCCGCCAGAACCAGTTGCGGCGTTGAGCGCCCGTACGAGTGCCGGAGCGTGCGTCGGTGGAGCGGGTCATGATTGGGGGGATCGTGACGGAGTCCGGAGTCGGCGCCGAGACCCCCGCACCCTAGACCCTGACAGGGCTGACAGCGATCGCAGCTGTGCGGCTACGGCTACTCGACGTCGGCCCGGCGCCCGCCGAGAGCGAACGTTCGGGTCAAATGATTCCAGGCGCAGAACGGGCAGACCTCGACCACGTAGCAGGCCAGCTCACGAGTGCCGCCGGAAAGCTTCAGCAACTCGGCCTGAGACGTGATGCAGCGGCCGCTCGGTGGGAGACGGCTCCCGAAGGCATAGGACACGAGTACAACGTTGCCTTCCTCACAGATGGGACACGTCTCTCTCGTGTCCTGGCCGCAGTTGGTCGCCGCCCGGAGCAACTCGGGATGAGCGTCGCACACATCGAGGCGCGACAGCCGGCCTTTGTGAAACTCACTGACCACGGCGTTGCGGGCCAGCCGGTAGTCGACCTGACCGAGCACCTGGCCGGTCGCGGGCGCACCCCGCATCGACTCCGGCCGAAAGCTCATGGGTCGCGAGGCTACCCGCGCTCGGCGCTCCGGCGTGCCGGCCCGGCTCGCCCCTCTGTGGCGGGTCGTTCTCGCCTCGAAAAAACCGCGAACGGCCGCGATGGCGTGCTATCGTGGATTCGATATATCGGTCCGATACATCGAACACGGCAATCAACCGAACCAATCCAACGAACCATGCTCGAACTCGCCATCCTCGGCCTGCTTAAGCAGCAGGAGCTCCACGGCTACGAACTGAAGAAGCGGTTGGCCGAGACGTTCGTCTCGGGCGGGGGCGTCTCGTTCGGTTCGCTCTATCCGGCCCTGTCCCGGCTGGCGGCGGCGGGGGCGGTCCGGGTGATCCAGGGCGGGGGCGAGCCCGATGCCATTCCGATGACCGGCGCCCTGACGGGAGAGCTGGCCGCCTTCCGTGCCCGCAAACCGGGCACCCGTGGCAGCCGGGGCAAGAAGGTGTACGGGATCACCCCCCGCGGCGAGCAGCTGTTCGAGGAGCTGCTTGCGGCCGACAACGGCACGTCGGAGGACGAGCGAGCATTCAACCTCCGGCTGGCCTTTGCTCGCTTCCTTCCTCACGAAGCCCGCCTCGGGCTGCTCGAGCGACGGCGGGCGTACCTGCTGGAACGCCTGGGCCGAACCAAGCACGCCGTCCGCAACGGATGGGAGCGCCTTGACGCCTACACCCGGAGTTTGGTGGAGCACGGCAACGAGACGACCGAGCGGGACATCTCCTGGCTCGACCGATTGATTGCCGGCGAACGGGCGCATGTCCCCACGCGGCCGGAAGGGCCGGCCGCGGCGGTTTCCACGATCGCGTTCGATCCGCATGAGTGGGCGGACTCGATCGCCCCGACCATGCCCGCCCCGCCGGACGCCCTATCAGCCCCTCGGCCCCAACAGGGAGGCAAAACGTAAATGAGCAAGAAGATCAGAGTCGCCATTGCGGGCGTCGGCAACTGCGCAAGTTCGCTGGTGCAGGGCGTTGAGTACTACCGCAACGCCGATCCCGGGGACGAGGTCCCCGGCCTCATGCACGTGACGCTTGGCGGCTACCACGTGGCCGACGTCGAGTTTGTTGCCGCCTTTGACGTTGACGCCAGCAAGGTCGGTCTGGATCTCGGCAAGGCCATCCACGCCGGCCAGAACAACACCATTCGCTTTGCCAGCGTGGGCGAGCTTGGTGTGACCGTGCTGCGGGGCCCCACTTTTGACGAGTTGGGCAAGTACTACCGCCAGACGATCGAGGAGTCGCCGGCAGAGCCGGCTGACGTTGCGGCCACGCTGAGGCAGACCAAGGCCGACGTCCTCATTGCCTACCTCCCGGTGGGCTCGGAAGAAGCGCAAAAGCACTACGCCCAGGCGGCGCTCGACGCCAAGGTGGCCTTCGTCAACGCCATCCCGGTCTTCATTGCCTCCAATCCGGAGTGGGCGGCCCGGTTCGCCAACGCGGGGGTCCCGATCGTGGGGGATGACATCAAGAGCCAGGTCGGTGCCACCATTGTTCACCGCCTCCTGGCCAGGCTCTTTGAAGACCGCGGCATGGTGCTCGACCGGACCTACCAGCTGAACGTCGGCGGCAACATGGACTTCAAGAACATGCTCGAGCGAGAGCGGCTCGAGTCCAAGAAGGTCTCGAAGACCCAGGCGGTGACCAGCCAGGTCGAGCACGGCATCGCGGCCGACGACGTTCACATCGGCCCCTCGGATCATGTCGCCTGGTTGGAAGACCGAAAGTGGGCCTACATCCGGCTGGAGGGGCGCAACTTTGGCGATGTCCCGCTCAACGTCGAGCTCAAGCTCGAGGTGTGGGATTCACCCAACTCTGCCGGGGTCATCATCGACGCCCTCAGGTGCGCCAAGCTGGCCAAGGATCGTGGCATCGGTGGGCCACTTCTGGGCCCGTCGGCCTACCTCATGAAATCGCCGCCGGTCCAATACCACGATGACATCGCCCGCCAGATGGTGGAGGACTTCGCCGCCGGCCTCGCTTAACCTCGCTTAACCTGTCTTAGCCGGCTCGAGTCGTTCCGCCCGCTAAAGCCCATCCCGTCCGGCCATTTAGGGCAGGATTGGGCCGATGCCAATCGACAACGCTGCCGCATGGGATCGGTACGCCGTCGCCTATCAGTCGGGGGCTCAGCTCCCCACCAGCGTGGCGCATTACGGTCCCGACATTCCGACAGAGGCGCAGCTGCACCTCCTCGGCGACCTCCGAGGCAAACGAGTGCTCGAGCTCGGATGCGGCGGCGCTCAGTGCTCCGTCGCGTTCGCCAAGCAAGGTGCCACCGCCATTGCCGTCGACTTTTCCGCCGAGCAGCTGGCGTTTGCTCGCCGCCTCTGCGATCGGGAAGAGGTGCGCGTCGAACTCCGTCTCGGCGATCTGGCTGACCTCGCCTTCCTCCGGGCCGACTCCATCGACCTCGTTTTCTCCGCCTATGCGTTTGGTTACGTCGAGGACCTGAACCGCGTCTTCCGGCAGGTTCACCGGGTGCTGAAGGTGGGATCGCCCCTCGTGTTCTCCCTTCCGCACCCCGCCTACGACATGATCGACGATGATCGGGAGTCTCCCCTGACCATCGGACGGTCGTACTTCGAAAAGACCCCGATCGACTACGAGGTCGGCGGCATCGCTTTCACTGACTATCACCACACGCTTGGGGACCTCTACATGGGCTTGCTGCGAGCCAGCTACCGGGTCGATCTGATCATGGAGCCACAACCGAATCGCGACGGGCCCCGCAGCCAGGACTGGCGAGAAGCGTTCCTCACCGTTCCCCGAACACTGATCATCCGGGCCCGCAAGGAAGGAAACTGACGAGATGCAAGTCGGTGATCTGGCCGTTTTTCCGGTGCAGGACGGGACGTTCCTGGTCAAGCCGACCAACGCCTATCGCACCGGCCAGCCGGCGCAGCCGGCCGACGGCAGAGGCGCCGAGGAAGATGACTGGACGCCGCATCTCGGTCTGCTCGACGAGGATGGGATGCTCGAGATCGCGCTCGGCGGCTTCCTGGTTCGTGGTGCCGGCCGCATGGTGCTGGTCGATACCGGCCTGGGAGCGGTGAAGGCGCCCGTTGCCGGGGCGGAAATGGTCGGAGGGCGGTTGCTGGAGAGCCTGGCCGGGTGCGGGGTGTCGCCGGCCGATGTCACCGATGTCGTCTTTACCCATCTGCACTTCGACCACGTCGGCTGGGCCACGAAGCAAGGAGAGGTCGTCTTCCCGAACGCCACCTATCGCTGCGACCAGCGCGACTGGGATCATTTCGTCACGAGTGACCCCGCCGGAGGAGGGGCCCGCAAGCTGCGACCGATCTCCGATCGGTTGTCGACCTGGGACCGTGACGGCACGATCCTCCCCGGTCTCGACGCCATGGTCGCGCCCGGGCACACCCCCGGCAGCACCATCATCGTGGTGAGCGACGGCCCGGCGCGAGCCTTGCTGCTCGGCGATGTGGTCCACTGCCCGGTCGAACTGATGGACGACGAATGGGCCGGAATGGGCGACGTTGATCCGAAGCTGGCCAAGCGAACCCGGAACGCGCTTGCGAGAGAGATTGAGGGAAAGGACCTCCCGGTGGCGGCTGCGCACTTTCCAGGGATGGAGTTTGGACGGCTGCTGGCCGGCGAAGGCCGGCGGCAGTGGGTCGTGTAACGGTCAGGTCCGTTCCTGCCACCAGGCCAGGAGCCGGCGGGACGCTTCATCTTTGCCGAGGGGGCCCTCCTCCAGCCGCAGTTCGAGCAGGAAGTTGAGCGCCTCGCCGACGACCGGCCCCGGCCGCACACCGACCAGGCTCATGACTTCGTTGCCGTCGAGATCGGGCCGGATGGCAGCCAGTTCCTCGCGCTGCTGGAGCTCTCGCTGGCGCCGGACAAAGTCGTCCAGGCGCCGCCCGAGTGCCCTGGCCTTGGCGGCATTGCGGGTGGTGCAGTCGGCCCGCGTCAACTCGTTGAGGAGCTCGAGCAGCGGTCCGGCGTCGCGCGCGTAGCGGCGCACGGCGCTGTCGCTCCAACCCATGGCGTAGGTGTGAAAGCGCAGGTGCAGCTCCACCAGCCGGCTCACCCTTTCCACGTCGTCGAGCGGGTAGCGAAGCTCTCGCATGCGGTCGCGGGTCATCCGGGCGCCGACCACCTCATGGTGATGGAACGAGACGGTCCCCCCTGGTCCGAAGGATCGGGTCTTCGGTTTTCCGACATCGTGGAAGAGAGCGGCCAGACGCAAGACGCGATCCGGCCGGCAACTCTCCACCACCGCGATGGTGTGGGCGAGTACGTCCTTGTGGCGGTGGACCGGGTCCTGCTCGACCGCCAGGGCGGGCAACTCGGGCAGAAACTCCTCCGCCAATCCGGTCGCGACGCAGAACCAGAGCCCATCGCCTGGCTTGTCGACGATCAGCAGCTTGTCGAGCTCGTCCCGAATCCGTTCTCTCGAGACGATGTCGAGCCGGGTCCGCAACCGGGCGACGGCATCGACCAGCTCGGGGGCGGGGACAAGCCGGTAGCCAGCGATGAACCGGGCTGCGCGCAGCATGCGCAAGGGATCGTCGGTGAACGACTCGTCTGGCGCGAGCGGGGTCCGGAGCCGGTGCGAGGCCAGGTCGGTGAGTCCGTTGAACGGATCGATCAGGGCCAGGTCGGGCAACGCCAGAGCCATGGCGTTCACGGTGAAGTCCCGCCGCGACAGATCGGTTTCGATGCCATCGGCGAAGACAACATCAGGCTTCCTGGAGTCGGGGCGATAGGCCTCGCCTCGATGGGTCGTGATCTCCATCACCTGGCTGCCCTTGCGCAGCCCGATCGTGCCAAAGCGCTTGCCCTGGCTCCACCGGGCGTCGGCCCAGCCATCCATCAGTCGCTCGACTTCATCCGGACGGGCGTTGGTGGTGAAGTCCAGGTCGTACTGGTCCGGGACCCGGCCGAGCAAGGCGTCGCGCAGGACACCGCCGACGAGATAGAGGCGGTAGCCCGCCCGCTGGAAGCGGGCTGCGATCTCCTCCGTCTCCTGAACAAGGGGCCGGAGCCGGTCCGGAATCACGTCTCCCGAGGGTAGCGGCGAGGGCTCTTCGAACCCTCCGGCATTACGCCGGTCACTCGCCGTCCTCGAGCCGCTCCCTGATCCGGCGGACGCTGCTCACGATCGAGTGCCCGGGGCCGCCTGAAGTGGCCGCTTCCGGTCGGAAACGACGCCCGGCGAGGCTGGCCACACAGGCTCCGGCCGAGTCGGCCAGAGCGTCGAGGTCGTAACCGCCCTCGAGAACGGCGAGCCGGTGTCCGGGCCTGGCCAGGCTCATGACCCGATCGGCCAGATCGGCGAAATCGCCGGAAGAAAGGCCGAGCCCAGTCAGCGGATCGCACCGGTGGCCGTCAAAGCCGGCGGAGGCGATCACCCATGTCGGCCCGAACGTTTCGGCCAGCGGCGCTATTACCTCATCGAAGGCAGTCAAGTACACATCGCCGGTGGTGCCCGCCGGAAAGGGGAAGTTCACGGTCAGTCCGGCTCCCGCACCGGTTCCCAACTCGTCCAGCCAGCCGGTTCCGGGGTAGAGGGGGTATTCGTGCATCGACACATAGGCCACCCCGGGGTCTTCATAGAAGATTTCCTGCGTTCCGTTCCCGTGATGGGCGTCCCAGTCGACAATGAGGACGCGCTCGCCGCGCGCCGTCAGTGCGGACGCGGTCACGGCGACGTTGTTGATGAAGCAAAAGCCCATTGCCCGGCTGGGTCGGGCGTGGTGCCCGGGCGGCCTGACCGCGATGAAGGCGGCGTCGGCCTCGCCCCCGTCCAGCCTGTCAACGGCGTCGAGCCCGGCACCCGCGGCCAGAACGGCGGCCCGCCACGTTCCCTCCGACGCGGCAGTGTCGGGGTCGATCCGGCCTCCTCCGGACGCCGAGAACTTCTCGATGGCGTCGAGGTAGGCACCGCTGTGAACCCGTTCGAGCTCTTGGCGGGTGGCGGCGCGGGGCGCGACCCATTCCAGCGCGTCCGCACCCGCCCCCTCCCGGGCTCCCGCCAGCACCGCCTGGAGTCGGGCGGGCCGCTCGGGATGGCTCCGCCCGGGATTGTGGTCGAAGCAGGCCTCGTGCGTCTCCACCAGCACCGCACCACGGGTCACTGTCCCGAGGCTACGAGGTTCCGGGCAACCAGGACACTAGGCTGGGAGGCTGCAGTGACGAACCAAGGAGCATCGCGCGCCACTCTTGGGCACGCTCCTGGACCGTGACCAATGAGCGCTACGTCAGTTGATGTCATCCGTTGGGGTCGTGAGCGGGCTCGCACCGGGTTGTGGAGAGGCGACCGGCAGGTCGCCTTCCTCGCTCTGGTGCCGGACGCCCCCCTGCCGTCGGCCGACTTCCTGCGCCGGTGTCTCAACGTGCTGGCCGAGCGAGGGTTCAACCGGGTCGTGACGGCCGCGCTCTCTCCGCTGGAGCAGGGCGGGTTTTTGGCCGCCGGCTTCGAGGTCACCGAGCAGCTCCACCTTCTGGCCATCGAGCTTGACGGCCTCCCGCCCGTCCCTTTCGATCTGGCCCTGACCCGTGTGCGGTGGAACCAGCGGGATGAGATCCTGGCCATCGACCAGGCCGCCTTTTCCCCGTTCTGGCAGTTCGACGAGCAGGGCCTGTCCGACGCCCTGAGGGCGACGCCCCGCACTCGTTTTCGGGCCGTGCTGGCGCCGCCCGACGATGCCCGCCGGTTCGCCGGCTATGCGATCTGCGGTCGGTCCGGCTCCAGAGGCTTTGTGCAGCGGCTGGCCGTCCTCCCCGATTTTCAGCGGCGGGGGCTCGGCCGAGGGCTGCTCCTCGACGGGTTGAACTGGATGCGGCGTCGTGGCGTCGCTCGGGCCGTGGTGAACACCCAGCTTGACAACGCCGCGGCACTCAGCCTCTACGTCGAGACAGGATTCCGGCAAGAGCCGTCTGGGCTGTCAGTTCTGTCGGCCGGTCTGAGGTGACGCCCGGGAAGCGCGCGCGGCGGGTTGCTGGCCTGCTGACGGCCACGGGGCTCGTCCTTCTGGCCGGCACATTCCCTTTGTTCGGCCCGTTATCCGGTCCTCTGGGTGGCACGGCCCTCGCCGGCGGTGCTGCGCCCCGCCAGAATCCCGCCGCGGTTGGAGCAGGTAGCGCCCTGCGACTGAGCAGCCAAACCACCTGGGCCAGCGACGACAGCAGCTTCCAGCTAGGTGTGTCAGTGCAGACCCCTGATCCAGCAGATGCCCGGATATCGGTGACTGTGTACGACCGTCTGCGCACCCGTTCGGACTTCAACGTCTCGCTCACGGGCAAGATCGACACCCCGCTGATCCGGGCGTTTGACCTGACCAGGGTGACCGGACTGGGCCCCCAGTCGGGGACGGACCAGATCGCCGTCGCGGTGAACCCCCGGGCAACGACCAGCGCCGATTCCCTCCGATTGTTCAACCCGGGGGTCTACCCGGTCAAGGTCGAGCTCTACGACCGGACGGGGCAGCCGCTGGCGGAACTCACGACTCACCTTCTCTACACGCCCTCGAGCGGCCTCCAGGGCGCGCTTCCCCTCGACGTGTCGCTTGTCGACCCGGTCGACGCGCCTCCGGCACTTGCCGCCGACGGGCGACCGACCCGCCTTGACCGGAGCCAGTCCCAATCGCTGGCCGACCTGGCCGACGCCCTGTCCACCCGTCCGGACATGGCGACGACGGTCGCGGCCAGTCCGCAGACCGTCGAAGCCCTCTCGAATGGAACAACCGGCGACAAGGCCACGGTTGCCGCCCTCCGCCAGCTGCTGGCGGCCGGCGCGGTCGAGGCGGTCTCCGCCCCGTATGTGCGGTTGAACCTCCCGGCGATGCTAAGCGCCGGCCTCGATAGCGACGTTTCGCTTCAACTGGCTCGTGGCCGCACATCACTCGCGACCGACCTGGGGGCCACCCCCGCTCCGGGTGTCTGGGTGGAGCAGGGTCCACTCAGCCCCGCCAGCATCGATGCCCTCTCGGCGCGAGGTGTTACCCACGTGGTGGTCAACGAGGCGGATCTGGAATCACTTCCGGCCGGCCTGCGCAATCTGACCCTGTCGCAGCCGTTCGAGTTGACGGGACGAACGACCCGCCACCTGCAGGCTGTCGCGGCCGACCCGGGTTTGGCCGCCCATCTGTCGCCCTCGGCCGATCCGACCCTCGCCGCCCACCAGCTCCTCGCCGACCTGGCCATGATCCAGCAAGAGCTGCAGCACCCCCAGCGAGGCGTCGCCATCCTGCCGCCGGCAAACTGGCGGCCCGACAAGACGTTCCTGGCCACCTTCCTGAACGGGCTGGCGACCAGCCCCATGTTGAAACCCGTCACTGTCGACCGGTTGTTCACCGATGTTGGCCCCCTCCAGCAGCATCAGCAGACGGTCCACCGCTCGATCGCAGCCGGCCAGCCGCCGTCGCGGGGTCTCGCCGACGGCCCCGCCATCGTGGACGCCCGGCGGCGCGCGGTGGCGTTGTCGTCCGTCGTGCCAGCGGACTCACCCCTTGTCAGTGAGATCGAGCAGGCGTTGCTGCTGGCCGAGTCCAGTGACCTGACCGACCGCGGCCGCGCCGGCCAGGTCGACTTCGCCAACCGGCTCATTGCCCGTGAGCAGGGCGTGTTCCGGTTACCCGGCGACGCCACGATCACGCTGACGGCGCGTCAGGGACAGATTCCGATCACCATCTTCAGCAGCGGTCCCTATCCCGCCAGGGTCCGCCTGCAGCTTTCCAATCCCAAGCTCGGATTCAAACCCATCGACACGGGCGGGGGGAGTTGTGAGATCAAGAGCAATGCCGAGGCCTGCACGCTCGAGCTGCGCAGTGACAGCACGACGCTGAAGGTGCCGGTGGAAGCGAAGACGGCCGGCGTGTTCAAGCTGGCCATCTCGCTCAGTTCTCCCGACGGCGAACTCGCCCTGTCGCGTGGTGCCTACACGGTGAGGAGCACCGCTGCGTCGGGCGTTGGCATCATCCTCTCGATCGGCGCCGCTCTGCTGCTGGTCATGTGGTGGATACGGGACCTGCGCCATGGGCGCCGGGCTCGCCGGCTGGTCCCACCGCCGTCCGCCCCGGAAGAACCGGTCGCAGACGAGGAGCCGGTCGGCCATGGTGGGCCGGTCGGGGACGAGGACCCCGCCGCTGTCCGAGAGCGGGTCACGGTGCCGCCGTCGGATCCCCTCCGGGATCGACCACCGCCGGCCTCCATCGCCGCGGCCGGAGCGGCGGTCGTCGTTGCTCCCGCACCCCGGATCGCGTCGCACCCCTCCCCCGAAGGCCTTCCGCCCAGCGATGGCCGGGCTGCGCCCGTGCCGGGCCCCGCGGGTGACGCAAGCCTGCCGCCCCGCTTTTCCCGGAACACCGCGGTCATGGCGACGGGAACGCTGCTTTCTCGTCTCACCGGCTTTGGGCGGGTCGTCGCCCTCGTGTGGGCTTTTCATCTGACTCGCCTGGCAGACGTCTACAACATCGCCAACACCGTCCCCAACTTGCTCTACGACCTGGTCCTGGGGGGCATCCTGTCGGCGACACTCGTCCCGGTCTTCGTTGACTATCTCGGGCGGCAGGACGAGGAGGAGGGTTGGCGGGCGGTCTCGGCCGTCGTGACCGCCATCACCGTCACGCTGGCGATCCTGACGGCGATCTTCTGGCTGGTCGCTCCTTTGCTCATCCGCTTTTACCTGATGCTCAACCACACGCCGAGCGCGGCCGACCAACGGGCGGTCGGGACGACGCTGCTGCGGCTGTTCGTCCCGCAGCTATTTCTCCTCGGCGGCATCGCCGTCACTATGGCGCTGCTCAACGCTCGCCGGCATTTTTTCGCCCCGGCGTTTTCGCCCATCCTCAACAACCTGGTCGCCATCGCGGCCATCGTCGGGACCCGCGTCGTCGCCTCCAGCTTGGGGCTCGGCGACTTCCGGCACGATCGGACGGCGCTCCTCCTGCTTGGTCTCGGCACAACTGCCGGTTATCTGGTGCAGTTCGCCGTCCAGGTCCCACCATTGATTCGCCGCCGCTACCGGCTGCGACCGGTCTGGGACCCCTCGCATCCGGCCGTTCGTACAGTGCTCCGGCTGTCGCTGTGGACGTTCGGCGCGGTCGTCGCCAATCAGATCTCGTTCAACCTCATCCTGGTGTTCGCCGGCCGGAAGGCGGGCGATGTCACTGTCTTCAACACCGCGTTTCAGTTCTTCCAGCTGCCCTACGCAATCTTCGCCGTGTCGATCGCTTCGGTCATCACGCCCGATCTGGCGGAACGATGGAGCAATCGGGATGTGGGGGGCTTTCGCCGGCAGATGGCGAGCGGGCTCCGGCTGACCCTCGCGATCATGGTGCCGGCCGCGGTCGGCTACATCATCCTGGCTCATCCCTTCCTGGAGGTGGTGTTCCGGCACGGGTCGTTCTCCGCTGGTGATGCCCACCGCATCGGTACCGCCGTGGCGCTGTTCGCCATCGGTCTGCCGGGATTCAGCGCCTTTTTGCTGTTGATGCGCGGCTATCAGGCGATGCAGGACACCCGCCGCATGTTCTGGCTCTACGTCCTTGAAAACGGAATCACCATCATTCTGGCGGCGGCGCTGTATCCAGCTCTGGGCGTCAACGGGCTGGCCCTGGGCTGGGTCATTGCTTACAGCGTCGGGACCCTCGTCGCCTTCGCCGATCTGCGCACGCGAGCCCGGGGCCTGGAAGGGGCGGCGACGGCCTCGACCCTCATTCGAGTGTGCGTGGCTTCCGCGGGCATGGCAGTCGTTGTGTGGCTGCTGCGCCTGGTGATCGGCGGCGGTTCCGATGGCCATCTCACCGCCGAGGTATTGCTCGGTGCCGTCATCGGGGCGGCCGCTTACCTCATCTTTTCCCGCGCCCTCGGGGTCAGGGAACTTTGGGCCAGCCTCCAGCAGGTTCGCCGGTAGGGGCCTGGATGTGACGGTTCTGGCTCCGGCCCGGTCAGAGAGGTAGACCGTAGCGAGCCGAGTGGATAGGGAGAACATGGCCAACATCCGTGTCGTGGCTGACAGCGGCTGCGACTTGCCTGAAGACGTCGTGACGGAGCAGCACATCACGATCGTCCCCCTCACGGTCCGATTCGGCGAGGAGGAGTACGCCGATATCGGCGTGAAGGAGTTCTGGGAAAAGTGCCGGCAGTCGCCGGCGCTTCCCGAGACAGCGGCGCCGTCGCCAGGGGCGTTCGCCACCACTTTCCGCCAGCTGGCGGCCCAGGGTGCCGACGGGGTTGTGTGCATCAACCTGTCCTCCCGCCTCTCGGCCACGATCCAGTCGGCCCAGGCGGCGGCGCGGGAGGTGGCCGATGTGATCCCGGTCAGGGTGATCGACTCGCTCAGCGTCAGCCTCGGCCAGGGCTTGCAGATCATTGCTGCGGCCCGGCTGGCAGAGGCGGGAAGAGGGCTCGACGAGGTGGCTGACGGCACATCGGCCATGGTCACGCGCATGCGGGTTTTCGCCGTGCTCGACACCCTGGAGAACCTCAAGAAAGGCGGACGCATCGGCGGCGCCCAAGCCCTGGTCGGCTCCCTGCTCTCGATCAAGCCGGTTATTCAGGTTAAAGAGGGTGCGGTCGAACCCGAATCTCGCCAGCGAACCCGCAGTCGCTCACTGCAGTACCTGGCCGGCAAGGTTGCCCAGGCACAGAAGAATGGCGACATCGAGCAGCTGGCGATCATGCAGGGTGACGCTGCTGACATCGACCAGTTCCTCGACATGCTCACGCCGGTGATCGGATCCCACCGACCAATCGTTGGCTGGGTCGGCCCGGTCATCGGCGCCCATGCCGGCCCGGGTGTGATCGGAGTTGGCTGGCAGGCACCCGGAGGTTGACCGCAGGATCTGCCAGTGGACGAATGGCCCGGGTTTGCCCGGGCTGGTGCACGGTCGCTCGCGAAGCTGGGCGGTAGCCTTCCATCCCGTGGCCCTTTCCGGCGCAAGCCCGCCACCCGACGTCGACGGCCTTCTCGGCGGCCGCTATCGCCTCGTTCGTCAGGTCGCGCAAGGTGGGATGGCGACGGTGTGGGAGGGCTATGACACCGTGCTGGCGCGGGCCGTCGCCATCAAGGTTCTTCATGCCCACCTGGCGACCGACCGGTTGTTCCTTGAGCGATTTCGGCGAGAGGCGATCGCGGCGGCCCGTCTGTCTCATCCCAATGTCGTCGCCACCTTTGATGCCGGTAGTGCTGCCGACGGTGCGGCATTCATCGTCATGGAGCTGGTACGGGGCATTACTCTCCGTCAGTTCCTGACCGAACATGGTCAGCTTCCTCCACCATTGGCAGTAGGGATCGCCCTGCAGATCGCGGATGCCCTCGCCCATGCGCACGCGGCCGGTCTCATCCACCGGGACATCAAGCCTGCCAACGTCCTCGTGTGTGACACCGACGACAGCCCAGTTCCGAGGGTCAAGGTGACCGACTTCGGTATCGCCAAGGCGGCCGAAGGTCTCGGCCTTGACCTGACCAGGACGGGCACCGTCCTCGGAACGCCCAAGTACCTGAGTCCCGAGCAGATCGAGGGGCGTGAGCCCGATGCCCGGGCGGACTTGTATTCGCTCGGTGTCGTGCTGTTCGAAATGGTGGCCGGACGGGCTCCCTTCATGGGCCCAACCGACATGGCGACGGCAGTCCAGCATCTCAACGCACCGCCTCCCCGCCTGAGCG
>JBPYFF010000270.1:0-3885 GCA_051984455.1 Acidimicrobiales bacterium
GGCGGGCGGGACCGAGAAGGGCCCGGGCCTCGTCGAGCAGGGCCAGGTCGGCTTCGGTCCAGTGCACCTGCTCGACCGTGGACGCCCGGCGACGATAAAGGCGGTCCTGCTCGTGGAGTTCCAGCACACCTCCAGCCGCCAGGCGAATCAGGGGCCGAGCCCCGAAGAGGTCATGGATCAACTGTTCGGGCGTCAGGATGGGCCACATCCGGTCCAGCGCTTCGGCCACTTCGGGCCGGCGCCGCAACTCCCGGCCCAGGTCGGCGGGGCTGGTGACGTCGGCGCCAGCGCCATCCAGTCCCGACGCCGCCGTGTTGCGATCGCGAGCGACGACGTATTGGTCGTACAGGTTCCGCCACAGCAGCACCTCGACATAGCGGCGGCGGGCATTGTGGGTGCCGGCCCGTCGCCTGGCCGCGGTGACGAGGTCGGCCGACGCCCGTGGCGACAATCGGAGATGAACGCGACCGAAGGGTACCTGCACCCCCCGGCGAAGGGCCCGCTGCCGGTCGGCGACCGCCTTGGCCAGCAGCCTCGCCATGCGCGGATCACCCTTCAGCCGGGCCGTTTCCCGATCCTCTTGCCCGGTCGCGACACTCTCACGGAAGAGACCTCCAATGGTCGAGAGCTCGACTCCGGTCTCGCCGAGCGATGGCAGGACGTGCTCGATGTAGCGCAGGAACACCGGGTTGGGGCCGACGACCAGCACACCCTGTCTCTCGAGGGGAAACCGATGGGTGTAGAGGAGGTAGGCAGCGCGATGAAGGGCGACCGCGGTTTTGCCGGTGCCGGGGCCGCCCTGCACGACGAGGACGCCGCCAAGTGGACCGCGGATGATCTCGTCCTGCTCCCGCTGGACGGTCGCAACGATGTCCCGCATCCGGCCGGTGCGCGATCGTTCGAGGGCAGCCAGCAGAACGGCGGAGCCGGCCAGTCCGGGACCGAGCACCCGGTCACCGACCTTGACGTCGTCACCAAACAGCTCGTCCTCCAGATCCAGGATCCGGCGGCCGTCGGTGAGGAAATGGCGGCGCAGCACCAGTCCCATCGGGTGGGCCCCGGTCGCGCGATAGAACGGCTCAGCGATCGGTGCGCGCCAATCAACCACGAGCGGCTCCTGGTCGGTGTCGGAGACAGCCAGCCGGCCGATGCGAAACGCCTCGACCGCACCCCGCCCGTTCCCTGAGACGGGTCCATTGCCATCGCGGGGTGGGAGCCGGTCGATCCGACCGAATACGAGGGACTCCCCACCGAGCTCGAGCTGCTCCAGCCGGTTGAGGCTGGTTCGGACGCGGATGTCGCGCTCGGTTACCGCCTGAAACGTACCGCCCCGTTCTCCGAACGCGGTGTACAACATCTCGGCCGCGGCAGCGCGCATCGCCTCGAGCCGCGCATAAGCATGATCGACGTGGGCCTGCTCAGCCGCGAGGTCGGGATGAGGCATAAAAGGGGAACGACGACTATGCGCGATCCGGCCCGCACAGCGCAAGCCAACACTTCGCCGCGTCCGCGAGGATTGCGCCTCCTCGGCCGGCGGTACCGTGACCGCCGTGACCGGCGTGAGCGAGGCGTGAACGAGGCGTGATCGAGGCGTGATGGAAGGCCGAACGGCGCCGTTCCTTGCCGCCTGCCGGCGAGAGCCCGTCCCGCACGTGCCGGTGTGGTTCATGCGCCAGGCGGGGCGGTCGCTCCCGGAATACCGGGCGTTGCGGGGGTCAGGGAGCATCCTCGACGCCGTCCGGCACCCCGAGCTGGCCGCCGAGCTGACCCTGCAGCCGGTCCGCCGCTACGGCGTCGACGCCGCCATCTTGTTCTCGGACATCGTCGTGCCGGTGGCAGCCATCGGGTTTGGCGTCGACATCCGGCCGGGGGCCGGCCCCGTCGTCGAGCGGCCCTTCCGAAGGCGCGATGATCTCGCCCGCCTCCGCCCACTCCAGCCACCAGAGGACATCCCGTGGGTCCAGGAGACCGTCGAGATCCTGGTCAAGGAGCTCGCGGTGCCCCTGATCGGGTTCGCGGGCGCACCCTTCACCGTCGCCAGTTACTTGATCGAAGGGGGCGCCTCTCGCGACTACGCCATGACCAAGCGGCTCATGCATGCAGAACCCGAGACGTGGGCCGCCTTGCTCGACCGGCTAGCGGACCTGGCCCTCGCCTTCCTGCGGGCCCAGGTTGAAGCGGGAGCGGGCGCGGTGCAGCTGTTCGATAGCTGGGCGGGCGCCCTCAACCCGGCCGATTATGAGCGCTACGTCATGCCCGCGTCAGCCAGGATCTTTGCCGGGTTGGAGGAGCTGGGGATCCCCCGCATCCATTTCGGGGTCGGTACCGGAGAGCTCCTCAGGCTGATGGGCCAGGCCGGAGCAGACGTGGTCGGAGTCGACTGGCGGGTGCCACTTGACGTCGCCCGGGTTCGAGTCGGCCCGCACACCGCGATCCAGGGCAACCTCGACCCGCTGGTGTGCCTGGCCCCCTGGCCCGTCGTGGCCGAACACGCCCGGCGCGTCCTCGCCGAGGCCGGCCCCGACCCCGGACATATCTTCAACCTCGGCCACGGCGTGGTCCCGAAGACCGATCCCGACATCCTGGCCCGGCTGGTGGATCTCGTCCACACCGAAACCGAAGGCCGCATGGCCGCCGCACCATGACGCCCACCAAGGTCGCGGTCGTCGGCGGTGGCATTGCAGGATTGGTCGCGGCGTGGGAGCTGCGGGGTCGAGCGGAGGTCACGGTATTCGAGCCTGAACGGCTGGGCGGCAAGCTCCGGACCGAGGAATTCGCCGGCCATCCGGTGGACACCGGTCCTGACGCGTTCATCGCCCGGGTCCCCGAGGGGCTGGAGCTGTGCCGGGAGCTTGGCCTTGACGGCGACCTCGTCGCGCCCGCAGCAACGAAGGCCCTGCTGTGGTGGAAGGGTCGGCTCCGGGCCCTGCCCGAGGGGCTGGTGCTCGGGGCGCCGCAACGGCTCGGACCGATGATTCGTTCCGGCCTTCTCAGCGCCGGGGGACTGGCCAGGGCCGGCTTCGACCTGGTTGCGCCCTCGACCCGCCGGGATGGCGATGTCGCGGTCAGGGAACTGGTCGCGGCGCGCTTCGGAACCGAAGTCGCCGACCGGCTGGTGGATCCTCTCCTCGGGGGCATCCATGCCGGTACCACCGCCGAGCTGAGCGCGGAAGCCACCGCGCCCCAGTTGCTGAGCGCGGCTCGCAACTCCCGAAGTTTGTTGCTCGGCCTGCGCCGGATGGCTGCTGCCGGCACCGAGGGGCCGACCTTCCTCGCCCCCAGGCAGGGAATGCAGGCCCTGTCCGATCGGCTGGTCACCGTCCTGCAGGAGCACGGGGTCGGGTTTCAACGCGCTGCGGTGAGCGGACTGCGGTCCCTGAGTGGCGGTCAGCTGGCTGTCGACCCCGCGACGGCCACCTTCGACGGTGTGGTCCTGGCCGTGCCGGCCGGCGTCGCGGCGGAACTCCTCGACTCAGAAACCGAACGGGCAGCCGCCGGCCTCAGGACCATTCAGACGGCGTCGGTTGTGGTCATCACGCTGGCCTACCGGGCGGACGACCTGGCCATCCCGGCGGGCGCCAGCGGGTTTCTCGTCCCGAAAGAAGAAGGGCGATTGCTCACCGCCTGCTCCTTCGGCTCCAACAAGTGGCCTCACTGGTCGGACCACGGGACGGCGATCCTCCGCGCCTCGGCCGGCCGGGCCCACGACGACCGGCCGTTCCAGCTGGACGACGCCGGCCTGGTTGAGCGCGTCCAGGGCGAGATCGCAGAGGCGTTGGGCGCGACGGCATCGCCCACCGCGTGGCGAGTCCGTCGCTGGCCCGGGTCATTTCCCCAATACACCGTCGACCACCTGAAACGAGTCGCGACGATCGAAGCCGCGTT
>JBPYFF010000271.1:0-4795 GCA_051984455.1 Acidimicrobiales bacterium
GGAGGGGTTGCCACGTGGGTGATCCGCGAGACCGGAGACGACTTGAACGACAGCACCAGCCACAGCCCGATCACGGTCAGGGCGACAGCGGCGAAGGCTCGGCGCATCAGGGCCTGCTCACAGCTCGAACCGTTCTCGGTGGATCTGCGAACGGCGAACACCCAGGGATCGGAGGCTTTCGGTCGCTTCGTCCATCATTCCGGGTGGGCCGCAGAGGTAGACGTCGCGCCGGGCGACGTCAGGCACCAGGCGCCGCAACCGGCGGGCGCTGAGCGGGCCCGGCTTGGCGTCACGCCGACCGAGCACATAACGGACGTCGATCCCCCAGTCGCGGGCGAGCCGATCAAGCTCCGAGCGGAACAGAAGCTCGCTCTCCTTTGTCGCCCGGTAGAGCAGGGTGATGCCGCCGGGCGAAGCCGGGAGGGCTTCGACCAGCGCGCGGAGAGGCGTGATGCCCACTCCGCCCGCGATCAGGAGGACGCGGGAGCGGGTGCGGCGATCGGCGGTCAGGTTCCCGTAGGGACCCTCAGCCACGACCCGGGTGCCGGGCCGGAGCCGGTCCAGCGCGGCGCTGTGATCTCCGACCCCCTTTGCGGTGATCCGCAAGAAGCGGCCGTTGGGTGCGGCCGACAGCGAGAAGGGGTGGGCCTCCCACCAGGAGCGTTTGTCCAAGAATCGCCAGCGGAAGAACTGGCCCGCTTGCGCCCCCATTCGTTCCAGGTCGCGGCCGGTCACATAGACCGACACGGCGTTGCCGCCCTCGGCCTGGATCGAGGCGACGCGCAACTGGTAGCGAAAGGCGTCGCGGATCGGCACCGCGACCCGGAACACGAACAGCAAGCCGAACACCACGACGTACAGCAGCACCCACAGGACCCGGTACGCCTGGTGGGTGGTGAACTCGTTCCCGGTCGCCAGCTGGTGGCTGAACGACAGGGCAATGGCCAGATACGTGTACAGGTGGATGAAGTACCACGTCTCGTACCGCAGTCGCCGCCGGGCCGCCCGGACCGAGGTGGCCGCCACCGCGATCAGCAGTCCGAGACCGACCGTTGCCGCCAGCACGTCGGGATACGAACGCAACAGCTTTCCGGCTTCCCGGCCGATCGAGACGCTGTCTGCCTCGGCGTACCCCCAGGTGATCAGGAGGGTGTGGGCGACCAGCATCCCGATCGTGTACTGGCCGTTGGAGCGGTGCCAGGCGGCCATCCGGTCGGTGCCGATCCAGCGGTCCAGCCATGGCAGTCTGGCCATCAAGACCACCTGGACGAGGACCAGATACGTCCCGACCAGTCCGGTGATCCGGCCGGCCGCGGTCAGGCGGTCGGCGAAGGTATGGAGGTCCCGGCCCGGGTTGTTGATCCACCAGAGCCCGAGGACTGCCAGGCCGCCCGCGACGATGACGGCCAGGACCAGCGCTTCGCGCTGCTCCTGAGTGGTCCGCCGAATCGGGGCGCGACGAGTCCCGCGACGGGCCTCAGGAGGCGCCGGCGGCAGGGTGGCGGATGTCGGCTGGAGCGTCGCCATCGCGCCCCGAGCATGCCGCGTCAACCTGAATCCTGGCTGAAGGAATTGTCAAGACTGGGTAAGCGACCATCGGGGGCGGAACCGCGGTCCCTGGGGTTGCGGCCCCATCCGCGGCGGGGTTTGATCGAGGCATGACCGACACCACCGCATCGAAGCAGGCGGAGTTCCTCCGCCAGATCGTCGAGCCTTCCCACACCGCCCTCCTCACCATGGAGCTTCAAGCCGGTGTCGTCGGCCAGAGCGCCCTGTTACCGGCCCTGGTCGACCAGGTCGCCCGCTCGGGCATGCTCGATATCGTCGGCGGGCTCTGTTCGGCGGCCCGAGATGCCGGAGCCCGGGTGGTTCATTGCACCGCCACCTCCCGGCCGGACGGGGCCGGTTCGGCCAGCAACTGCAAGCTTTTTGCCCTCACCGCCCGGATGCGCCGGGAGCGGGGAAGCACTCCGACCGACCTCGGTACACCCGGCGTGCGGCTCGTGCCGGAGCTTGGCGATGACCCCCGGGACATCGTCGTTCCCCGACTGCACGGCATGACCCCGTTCACCAGCACGTCCCTCGACCAGATCCTGCGCAATCTCGGAATTCGGACGGTGGTGGCGACGGGCGTGTCGGTCAACCTGGGTGTCTTCGGAATGGTCCTGACCGCGCTCGACCTGGGCTATCAGGTCGTCCTGGTCCGGGATGCGGTCGCGGGGGTTCCCGCTGAGTACGCCCAGGCCGTCATCGAGAACTCGTTGTCGCTGGTGTCGACGGTTGTGACCTCGGACGAACTGATCGCGGCCTGGAAGTCCTGGGCGTGATGGCAGTCTGCCGGAAGGCCGGGATCAGACGAAGTCGGAGCCACCGTCGACATTGACGTTGGCGCCGGTGGTGTAGCCGTTTCGACGGGAGCCCAGGAACGTCACGACCGCCGCCACCTCGTCCGGCAGGCCAGCCCGGCCCAGATCGGCCGGCTGGTGATAGGTCTGGTCGATCCACCGCATGACGTCCGTCGGGTCGCCCGCGTCGAAGCCCTGCTGGCGCAGCAACGGCGCCAGGGCTTCCCGGAAAGCGGCGGTCACGATCGTGCCAGGACTGACGGTGTTGACCAGGATGCCTTCCGGGGCCAGCGACTTGGCCAGGTTCTTCGAAATCGAGGCCAGCGCTGCCTTGGAAGCGGTGTAGGCGACGAGGAGCGGGCTCTGTCGCTGGATGGAGTGGGCCGAGACATTGACGATCCGGGCCCAGTCTGCCTTCCGCAGGAGGGGCAGCGCGGCTCTCACGCAGTGGACAGCGGCCATCGTCCCGACCCTGAAGGTCTGTTCCCACTGTTCATCCGTTAGGTCCTCGAATGTCCCGGCTCCTGGCCCCACCGTGTTCACCAGCACATTGAGCGCACCCCACCGGTCGGCCAGTGTCGCAAAGGCGGCTTCGATGTGGGAACGGCTGCCGACGTCAGTCCGCAAGGCCACCGCCTCGGGGCTGCCCGCCTTCTCGAGAGCCCGAACCGCCTCGTCGAGCGCCGCCTGACCGCGTGCGAGGACCGCCACGCGAGCACCGTCGGCTGCGAAGCATTCGGCCGCAGCGAGGCCGATGCCCTTGCTGCCTCCCGTGATCGCCACTCTGGCGCCGGCCAGCCCGAGATCCATTGCCTTCCCCCTTGTTAGCGTCGCGACCGCCGGCTCATGCCGGCGGGTGTGCTCAAGCGTACGATGACGTCAAGGGAGGGGAGAGTTGCGAGGCGGAGATCTCATCGACACCGCCCGTGCCCGTGCCGGCGTCGATGACTTTGGCGAGGATTCGTGGCGAGAGGGCTTCGCGCTCCTGATCCGGTCGCTGGAGGACGAAGCCGCCCTCAACGGCCTGGGTGAGGAGGTCATCGCCGGCCAACTCATCGGCTACCTCGTGAACCGGCTGGAAGTGGAGCAGTGGTACCGGCTGCATCCCGAGATCGAGGCCGAGGAGATCGTGGCTCCGCTGTTCGGGCTCGGCTTGCCCCGTACCGGCTCCACCGCCCTCAGCTTTCTCGTTTCCATGGATCCGGGCCGGCGTTTCCTCCGTACCTGGGAGGCGGGTCAGCCCTGCCCTCCGCCTGATTCGGCAACCGAGGAAACCGATCCCAGGATCGTCGAGACCCAGGCCGGCCTTGACGTCCAGAACCAGATGTTTCCCGAGTTCGTCGGGATGCTCCCGACCTCGGCAACGGGCCCGCAGGAGTGCCTACTTCTCCTCGCGCTCGGCTTCCGCTCGCAGGTATTCGAAGGCATGGCCCGCATTCCGTCCTACAGCGACTGGCTGCTGTCGTGCGACATGGAGCCGGCCTACCGCTACCACCGGCGGGTGCTGAAGCTGCTGCAGTGGAGGTGTCCGCCGCGGAAGTGGTGGCTCAAGACCCCCAGCCACATGCTGGCCATCGCGGCGCTCGACCGGGTCTATCCGGATGCCCGATTCGTCATGACCCATCGCGACGTTGCCGCGGTGCTGCCCTCTGTCGCCGCCCTGATGGCGGCGCTCTCGGCGCCCCTCACCGATAAGCCCGACCCCGTCTACCTGGGTGAGCACAACGCCGCGACCTGGTACACCGCCTTGCAACGGTTGTGTGCGTTCCGTGACACCGACAACGAGGACCGGTTTTTTGATATTCAGTTTGCCGACATGCAGTCGGACCCTCTCGTTGCGATGGGACGGCTGTTTCAGTGGCTCGGGGAGCACCTCGCCTCCGGAGTGGAGGGCCGCATGAGGCGGTGGTGGGAGGACAATGCCAGGCAGCGCCATGGCACCCACCACTACTCCCCCCGCGCCTATGGCCTCGACGTCGAGGTGATCCGGAAGCAGTTTCGTTTCTACACCGATCGGTTCGAGGTTTCTCTGAATGACGCTGCCCTCTGACGCTTTCGAAGACGACCTGGTGAGCGGCCGTGCCTGGCAAGAGTTCTGCGACAACCTCCGCCGGGCTGGGGACCAGATCCTCCGTCCGGATGTCCCGGCTCGACCGCTCGACCGGGCGAGCGGCTATCGCCACCTGCTGGCGCTGATGCACATCGGCATCGACCAGGCGTTCACCCGATCGGATCCCTGGAACCCGAGCCTCGGGCAGATCGCCCGGACGGACCTGTACAAGTGGGGACTGGACTGTCCTGATGCCGCCTATCGGGGAACGTCCATCCGGGGGGACCTGACCTATCGCGTGTGGGGCAACCTGGGCAGCGTGCGGTACCTGAGCTTCCAGGTGAACGAGGGCATGCGCAATCACGGCAACATCCGGGGCGACCAGCTCGCCGCGGCAACC
>JBPYFF010000272.1:0-4026 GCA_051984455.1 Acidimicrobiales bacterium
ACGAGCATCCCGGCAACGCCGAGCGAGGCCAGCCGAGCCCATCGCTCCCTTGACCGGCCGGCGGCATCGGCCCACGAGGCTCGCAGCTCCTCAGGCGGAAACGCCTTGGCCAGAAAGTCACGGACGGTGCGTTGGAACAGTCGTTGATCTTCGGTGAAAACGAAGCGCATCAGCCGCGTCCTTGCTGCTGTCGCGGAAGTTGGAGTACCTGGTCGGCGATGATGTTGCGCTGTATCTCGTTGGTGCCGGCAGAGACGGGGCCGGAAAGGGGAAAAAGGTAGCCGTCCAGCCAGCCGCCGTTGTCGACCGCGTCGGGCGCAGCGGCCTGCAGCAGGGCCTGGTGGCCGAGCAGCTGGAGAGCGGTCTGGTGCATCTTGAGGTCCATCTCCGACCAAAAGATCTTGTTGAGGCTTGCCTCTGCGCCGATGGCCGACGTCCCGTCGAGCAGACGGGAAACGGTCATGTAGGTGTGCAGCCGGTACGCATCCGCATCCATCCATGCGGCAGTGACCTCGGCGCGCGTGCGGGCATCATGGCGTCGCCGGCGATAGAGCTCAACCAACCGCTGCGCCGTCTCGGTGAACCTGGCCGGGCTGCGGAGACTGACCCCCCGCTCGAATCCCGCCGTCGCCATGGCCACTCGCCAGCCCTGGTTGACCTCGCCCAGCGTGTTCATTGTGCTCACCCGGGCGTCGTCGAAGAACACCTCCGCAAAGCCGGTCTCACCGTCGAGTTGCGGTATGGGCCGAACCGTTACGCCGGGCGTCCGCAGATCCACCAGGATGAACGTCAGGCCGCGGTGTCGCTCTGCGTCCGCGTCGGTGCGGAAGATACCGAACAACCAGTCCGCGAAGGCCCCGCGGGAACACCACGTCTTCTGTCCGGTCAGGATCCACTCCGAACCGTCATCCGAGAGTACGGCCCGGCTGCGGATGCCGGCCAGGTCGCTGCCGGCGTTGGGCTCTGACCAGCCCTGGCACCAGATCTCCTGACCGGCGGCCATGCGGGGCAAGAACCTGGCCTTCTGTCGCTCCGTTCCCACCTCCATGATCGTTGGGCCCAGCAGAAAGATCCCATTCTGGTTGACCCTGCCGGGCGCGCCGGCGCGGTAGTACTCCTCTTCGAAGATCAGCCATTTGATGTAGTCGGCGCTCCGACCGCCGTACTCGGTGGGCCAGGAGACCGCCGACCAGCGGCCTTCGTGAAGCCTGCCTTCCCACGCGCGGTGCTGCTCGAAGCCGTCAGCGGTATCAAAGGACAGCAGCCGCTGGGCCGGCACATTGGTCGCCAGCCACGCTCGGGCCTCACTCCGGAAGGCGTCTTCCTCGGCCGAATAGTTGAGATCCATGCAGGGGCGGAGACTATCCCGCCCGCAGGGTGGATTTCCGATGCGGCGTTAGACTTCGGCCATGAACGTGCCCGCCGTCGACGACTGGTTCACCCTGGATGAGGCCGATCCTCGCTTACTCGGAAACCGATGCAGGAGGTGTGGGACGTACTTCTTTCCCCGCGCGTCGATGTTCTGCCGCAATCCGCACTGCGATGGCACCGACTTTGACGACGCGCCACTCTCGCGGCGAGGAAAGGTCTGGTCGGTGACGACCAACCGCTACCAGCCCCCTGCGCCATACGTTGCCCGCGAGCCGTTCGAGCCCTACCAGATCGCGGCGGTCGAACTGGCCGACGAGAAGATGGTCGTGCTCGGCCAGGTGAAGGGCTCGGCCGGGCTCGAGATCGGTGACGAGGTCGAGCTGGTGCTCGACACGCTGTACTCCGACGAAGAGCACGACTACCTGGTGTGGAAGTGGAGCCCGGTATGAGTAACGAGGTCGCCGTCCTCGGCGTCGGCATGCACCCCTGGGGCAAATGGGGCCGGAACTTCGTCGAGTACGGCATCATCGCCGCCCGTGAGGCCCTCGCCGACGCCGGGCTGGGGTGGCCGGACATCCAGTTTGTGTCCGGCGCCGAGACGATTCGCAACGGTTACCCGGGCTTCGTAGCCGGATCGACCTTCGCCCAGGCCCTCGGTTGGTCCGGCGCCCGCGTGGCCTCCTGTTACGCCGCGTGCGCGGCCGGAGCCCAGGCGATCAACACGGCGCGAGCCCACATCCTGGCCGGGATGTGCGACGTCGCCCTCGTCGTCGGCGCCGACACGACACCGAAGGGGTTCTTCGCGCCCGTAGGCGGGGACCGAAAGGAAGATCCGGACTGGCTGCGGTTTCGGCTGCTGGGCGCCACCAATCCGACCTACTTCGGCCTCTACGCCCAGCGCCGGATGGCGCTTCACGGCGCGACCGACGAGGACTTCGCCCTGGTGAAGGTGAAGAATTCGCGTCACGGAGAGGCGAATCCCTACGCCCGTTACCGCAAATCGGTGACACTGGACGAGGTCCTGGCATCGCCCATGGTGGCCGACCCGCTCCGCCTCCTGGAAATTTGCGCAACCAGCGATGGTGGCGCCGCCGTGGTGCTGTCAAGCATGGAGTTCGCCCGGCGTCACGCCGGGACAGGCGCCCGGCCCGTCCGTATCGCGGCGGTATCGACGGTGACACCGCGCTTCCCCAAGACCGTGATCGACCTACCCGACATCGCGACCGACTCGGGCGCGACCGTCGCGCCGCCCGAACTCACGTTCCGGGACTCGATCGCGGCCGCCGCCTACGAAGAGGGCGGAATGGGTCCCGACGATCTCGACGTCGCCGAGGTCTACGACCTGTCTTCCGCCCTCGAGCTCGACTGGTACGAGAACATCGGACTGTGCAAGCAAGGGGAGGCCGAGCGGCTGCTCCGTGACGGCGACACCACGATCGGCGGGCGGATCCCCGTGAATCCGAGCGGTGGCTTGTCCTGTTTCGGTGAAGCCATCCCGGCCCAGGCCATCGCCCAGGTCTGCGAACTGGTATGGCAGTTGCGGGGGCAGGCCACCGGCCGGCAGGTCGAGAACGCCGCAGTGGGGCTGAGCGTCAATCAGGGCCTGTTCGGCCACGGATCGTCGGTGATTGTGAGGCGTTAGTGATGACAGGGGCGTTCATCGTCGATGCGGTGCGGACACCGGTTGGAAAGCGTGGCGGCGGGTTGTCGCACGTGCACCCGGCCGACCTGGGGGCCCACGTCCTGCAGTCGATCGTCACCCGCAACGATCTCGACCCGCGCGCGGTTGAAGACGTGTTCTTCGGCTGCGTCGACACCATCGGCCCACAGGCGGGAGACATCGCCCGGACGTGCTGGCTGGCGGCCGGGCTGCCCGAGGAGGTCCCCGGGACGACCATCGACCGTCAGTGCGGGTCGTCCCAGCAAGCCCTGCACTTCGCGGCTCAGGCGGTGATGAGCGGCACCAACGATGTGATCGTCGCCGGTGGCGTGCAAAACATGAGCATGATCCCCATCTCTTCGGCCATGCTCGCCGGTCAGGGCCTCGGTTTTGACGATCCGTTCTCGGGATCGTCGGGATGGCAGGCTCGCTATGGCGACCAGGAGGTGTCGCAGTTCCGAGGTGCCGAGATGATCGCCGATAAATGGAGCATCTCGCGCGAGGACATGGAAGCGTTCGCGGTCGAGACCCACCAGCGGGCCCTGCGGGCCCAGCGGGAGGGGCGGTTCGACGGCCAGATCCTTTCCACCGCCGGCGTGACCGCCGACGAGGGCCCCCGGGAGCCCAAATGGGAAAAGATCAGGTCTCTGCCGGCGCTGGTCCCGGGGGGCCGGTTGACCGCGGCCGTCTCGAGCCAGATCTCCGATGCCGCCACCGCCCTGCTGGTCGTATCCGAGGCCGGGCTCGGTGATCACAACCTTCGTCACCGCGCCCGCATCCATCACCTGAGTTGCCGGGGAGCCGATCCCATTTACATGCTCACTGCACCGATTCCGGCGACGGCCTACGCGCTCGAGCGATCAGGTCTATCGCTGGACGATATCGACCTCATCGAGATCAATGAGGCGTTCGCCTCGGTCGTACTGGCATGGCAGAAGGAGACCGGCGCCGACCTGAACAGGGTCAACGTCAACGGCGGCGCCATCGCTCTCGGC